>JBBRIV010000004.1:0-27910 GCA_038220425.1 Candidatus Limnocylindrales bacterium | reverse complement strand
CCGGGGGCACTGACGCGAGTGCCCCCCTGAATGCCTACATTCGCACGGTTCCCGACGGCTCGACCATCGCCTTCAAGGCTGGCGGCATCTACCTGATGGACCACGGCATCGAGTTGACCAACCGCCATCATCTCGTTTTCGATGGGAATGGCGCGACACTCCGAGCGCACGGTTCGGGCGCCCAGCCGGGCGACAGTCCGTTCGTACTCCGGGACTACGACTCGTACATCACGATCAAGGGCTTCACCCTCCAGGGGAACAACCCCGACGCGGGCGCTGCGATCTTCCACGATGACGGCCGCCAGTTCCAGATGGGGGTCATGGTCCTGGGCAGCACGCACATCGAGATCGCGCAGAACACGATCCGCAACACTTGGGGGGACGGCGTCTTGGTGGACGCGTCGGCCAAGGTGGGCCAGCGTCCCGACACGATCTGGATCCACAACAACCGATTCGAGTGGATCGGCCGGAACGGCCTGGGCCTCGTCTCAGCCCTGAATGTAACTGCGGAACGGAATAGCTATCTCCAAATTGGTGTGCACGTTCTGGACGTTGAGCCGGACGACGCCGCTGACGGGGTGATCAACGTCATCTTCCGCAACAACACGGTCAATGGTTACGGCCTGACCCCGCGCTGGATGGGCTGGCTGTTCAGCGCCCAGGGCGCCGACTGGGCCACCGTCCGGGGCATCACCGTGACCGGCAACCTGGTCATCACCCGGGGCTCCCACAACGCCAAGACCGTCACCGACGCCGGCCTGGGCTCTGCCGTGCGAGCGGCTGGGGTCCAGGACATCGTCTTCACGAACAACCGGTCGCTCGGTGCGGGCGCCGGGCCGGTCCTCTACTTCGCGGGCGTTACGGGCTTGACCATCTCCGGGAATCACCAGCCAATCAGCTCCGGGACCCTCGCCTCGATCCTGAACTGCACGAGCGTCACCTATCATTAGCGTTCGATAGGTCGTTCGAAGGGGCTAGGTCGATCGAGTCACACAGCGCGGAATCACCGGTCACGCTGGTCATCTCATCCTTGTCGGCCGGCGGATCGGAGCGGGTCCTTTCGGTCATGGCCAATCACTGGGCGGCTCACAACCGTCACGTGACGTTGGTGACGCTATCGGACACCTCCAGGGATCACTATTCGCTGAACCACGGGGTGCGCCGTGTCGCTCTTGACGTCGAGAGTCCGTCTCGCGGTGTACTGTCGGCGCTCGTCAACAACGTCCGACGGGTACGAATGCTGCGCCAAGCGATCATTGCCGCCGGCGCACCAGACGTGATCAGCTTCGGCGACCGGGTGAACGTCCTGACACTTCTCGCGACTGTTGGTACCCGGAAACGCGTGATCGTTTCTGAGCGGATTGATCCGCGTCGCCATAGGATCGGTCACGCTTGGACCGTCCTTCGCAGACTTACGTATCGTCGAGCCGACAAGCTCGTCGTCCAGACAGCCGAACTAAGGCGTTGGGCTAGTCTCATGGTCGGGAAGCGGCGAGTCTGTGTGATCGAGAACTCGGTCCGCGTCATGGATGCTGTCCCTTGGGAGGTCGCCGACCAGGGGTCGTCGCGGACGGTCCTGAGTGTGGGCAGGCTCGAGCGGCAAAAGGGATTCGACATCCTGCTGCGGGCCTTTGCCCAGGTTGCGCCCCACTTTGCGAACTGGGATCTCGTCATTCTCGGTGAGGGCTCGCAACGAGATGTCTTGGGCAAGCTAGCGCGACTCCTCGCGATAGACGACCGGCTATCGATGCCGGGAATCACCAGCGACATAGATCGAGTTATGGCCGAAAGCAACCTGTTCGTCCTCCCGTCGCGCTACGAGGGCTTCCCAAATGCCCTTCTTGAGGCAATGTCCCTAGGCATGGCAGTGATCGGATCAACGGCGAGCGGCATCAGCCAGATCATTCGACACGATCTGGACGGATTACTCGTGCCAGTCGACGATGTGGTGGCGCTCGCTTCTGCGATGAGCAGCCTAATGGCCGACTCAGGTGAACGGGCAAGATTGGGTCAGGCTGCTCGAACCGTGCGCGAACGATTCCACATCGACGGGGTCATGGCCAAGTGGGACGCACTAATCGACACGACGGCCTGATGCCTCGCCGGATTGTTTTCCTCATCCCATCGCTGGATATCGGCGGCGCCCAACGGCAACTGATCGAGCTTGCCGACGGCCTCCAGCGGGCCCACTGGCACGTTAAGGTCCTGACCTTGTACGGCGGCGGTGAGCTCGAGGCCGATCTTGAGGCGCGGGGAGTTCCCCTCGAGATCCTCCACAAGCGCGGGAGATGGGATGTGGTCGGCTTTTCATTCCGCCTGATCCGGACGTTGCGCAGGGAGCGCCCCGATATCCTGCATACCTACCTGGGCACACCGAACCTGGTGGGTGTGCTCGTCAAACCATGGGTCCCGCGGATGCGCCTGGTATGGGGGGTGCGCGCCTCGAACATGGACTTTGCCCGGTACGACTGGCTCGCCGGGCTGGCTTTTCGGGTGAGCTGCCGGCTCGCCCGCTTCACCGACCTGATCATCTGCAACTCCACCGCAGGGCGAGACTTCCATGCCCTCATGCGCTATCCGCAAACGCGCATGGTCGTCATCCCGAATGGCACCGACACCCGGCGATTCAAGCCGGATCCGATCGCCCGAGCTGATGTCCGCAGAGAGTTGGGTGTGGCCGACGACCAGGTCCTGGTCGGCCACGTCGGCAGGCTGGATCCGATGAAGGACCACCCCACGTTTCTGGCCGCAGCGGCTGGCCTCGTGGACCAGCCCGACGTTCGATTCGTGTGTGTGGGCGATGGCCCGCCGGCCTATCGCGGCCGACTCGAGCAGATGGCCACGGACCTCGGGTTGCGCGGCAGGCTGACCTGGATTGGGGCTCGGACCGACATGGCTCGGGTCTACAACGCTCTAGACCTGCTCGTGTCGTCCTCCGCTTGGGGCGAAGGCTTCCCGAACGTGATCGCCGAAGCTCTGGCGACAGACGTCCCGTGCGTCGTGACCAACGTTGGCGACTCCGCGGTGCTGGTCGGCCAAAACGGATGGGTGTGCCCGCCAGGAGACGACAAAGCCCTTGGACGAGCCATCGCTCTGGCGATCTCGCATAAGCACCGGTCGGCGACTGGGAAACATCTCGCCGGCAACCGAGTCCGGACCGAATTCACAGTCGATCGCCTGTCGATCGAAACTGCAGGTGCGCTCGAAGGCCTCTTCGCTCCGTCGTAGGCGGTGACGAACTTACGTGGATACGCTGGCGAGCGAGGGCTGCGCCCAGCCACGTAAGGCAGACCACACCTATACTCCGAGACCTCGGGCGCGCCGATCGAATCTTGTGGAGGACGTGGTTGGATCTGCGCAGCCAGATCTTGTTCCTGCGACGCTGGGCCAACGTTCTGGCCGTGGCGACGCTGGCCGGCGGTGTCCTCACCTTTCTCGTGATGCAGACGCAGCCCAAGGTCTACCAGGCCACAGCGACGCTGATCGTAGGCCCCTCGCTGACCGCCGAAGATCCCGGATACAGCGGCCTGCTTGCCTCGCAACTCCTCGCTCAGACCTATGCGAGGGTCGCCACCACGGGTCCGCTACTGGACCGGGTCATCAAGTTGGAGGGACTGTCGGTTACGACGGCCGAGCTGAGCAAGCACGTCTTCGCGATTGCCCCGCTCGACAGCACTTTGATCACCGTCACTGTCCAGGCTGGCCAGCCAGAGGCAGCCGCTCGCACCGCGAATGACGTTGCCAAGGACCTCGTTGGAGTACCCGCGACCATCCGCGGCGGCCAGCCTGCCGCCCAGGGCTTCATCGATCAGGAAGTCGCCACAACCCAGGCAGAAATCCTGGATGTGCTGGCGGCGATCCGCCGCCTTGACGGACTCGCCTCGGGCGCCCCGGTTGATGTGACCGCCCGCCAGGACCTAGACGCGCGACTTTCGTCACTCGAAGCCGCCTACGCGACGCTCATCGCATTCTCGTCGAATACCTCGGCGAACGTCCTGACCATCATCGAACCAGCAGTCCCGCCGGACGGTCCGTCGTCGCCACGTGTCCTCGTCAATACGGCGCTGGGTGCCGCGACGGCCCTGTTCATCGCCCTTGGACTCCTCCTGCTCCGCGAGGAGCTCCGCGACCCACAACCCGGCGCGACGGCACCCGGGTCGGCGTGATTTCTTTCTCGGCATTTGGCCGTCCGACCGCCCTGCCAGAGTTGCCACTGAAACAAATTCTGGTCGCTGTGAGCCTCGCGGCGGCGCTCACGATTTTAGCTGGGGTCGGTTCCGTGGGCGGTGCGGCCGTCGTCGGCTATGCCGCCCTTGCGATGGCCATGCTCTCGCCTGCAACTGGTCTTGCAGTCCTGATCCTCCTCGTTCCACTTCGGCAGCCAGCGGGGTTCGGGCCCTTGGGGTTTGATCTGGTTCTTGGGCTCAGTATCCTGCTCGGCTGCCTGGGAGGCCTGACGAGGGGGCGGTCGGAGATCCGCGTGACTCCACTGTGGGCCGCGCTGGGGGCATTCGGCATCCTCGCCGGAATCCAGGTCATGGCTACGCCGATGGACTTCCTGGGTGAGCAATCTGCGTACGCGGTACTCCAGCTCGCGGCAATCGCAGGAGGCGGCACGATCCTGCTGTCTGCGCAGTACCTGCTGCGCGGACGCGATTGGGGTTCCTACCTGGATCTCATCGTCCTCGCGGGGGTTGTGGTCGCTGGTCTCGCGATCGCATCCATCGCGACAAAAGGGACGATCCGGGGGACCTTCCCTGGTCTATTCGGCATCGGAATTGAGCAGGACCGAGCGGTCGGGCCTTTCAACAACTCGAACTACTTTGGGCTGTTTGCCGTCCTGACCTTGATTGTTGCCCTGCATCGGGCGTCCAGCGGGCCTCCCTGGCGGCGCATCGTGACCTTGCTCGCTACCGCTGTGATTGCCATCGCAGTCGTCCTGAGCTTCAGCCGAGGCGCGCTACTGGCGGGCGCCGCAGGTCTCATCGTGCTCGGTTTTTCGCGACGCCCGATGCTGGGTGTGGCGGCCATCCTCCTGTGTGTGATTGGGGCGTTCGCGTCGTATCAGATGTTCTCCGAGGCCCGCTTCGGCGCCACCGCCGCAAACATTTCGACTGACGCGGCGCTTGCCAACCAGGCAGCGAGCGACGCAGGGAGGCTGGCCGCGACAAACGCGGGCTTCGTCCTGTTCGGACGGAATCCGATCTTCGGAGTCGGCTTCGGCCAATATCACTTCGTGAGCACCCTGTATCTGGACGGTAACCCGACGTCCTATTCGCATAACTGGTACATGGACGTGCTCGCCGAGCAGGGCATCGTAGGCATCTCGCTGATGGCCCTGGCAGCCGTCCTGATCATGATCGGACTGTGCCGGGCCGAGCCGTCCCGGCGGGGACTCGCCTGTGCCGTCCTCGCGGCGTATGCCGTTGGCAGCGCGTTCACGGAGGCGCCAGGGTCGCCACAGACCTCAGGCATTGCCTGGTTCGTGGTGGGTGGAGCGCTGGCATCGGTGACGTCGGCTTCGTTCGAAGCACGACGACCACCGGCCGGTTTCACGAATGCCCTGCGTCTTTCGTTCGGCAGGCGAACCTAGGATGTGCGGGATCGCCGGCGTTGCATCAGCCGGTGGACTGCGGCGGACAGACGTCGAGTTGGTCGACGCAATGCTCCGTTCGCTTGCCCACCGCGGTCCGGACGACCACCACCTGTTCCACGACGACCACCTGGCGATGGGCGCCCGACGCCTGGCGATCATCGACCTGGACACGGGCCAGCAGCCGCTTTCGAACGAGGACGGCAGCATCTGGGTCAGCCAGAACGGCGAAATCTACGACTACCTGGAGCTGCGCGAAGACCTCCTCGGTCGGGGCCATGTCCTGAAGACCAAGGGCGATACCGAGGCAATCGTCCACGCCTACGAGGAGTACGGCAGCGCGTTCCCGGAGCACCTGCGGGGCATGTTCGCTGTCGCCCTTTGGGATGCCGGCCAGCGGCGCCTGGTCCTGGCCCGCGATCCGCTGGGCAAGAAGCCGCTCTACTGGCGACTGGTCGACGGCCGCCTGTCGTACGGCTCCGAGTTGAAGGCACTGATGGCCGACCCGACGATGCCCCGGGAGATCGATCGCGACGCGCTTGCGATGTACCTCCAGTACCAGTACATCCCGGCACCGCACACGATCTTCAAGGGCGTCTACAAGCTGCCGCCTGCCAGTGTCCTGGTCTGGGAAGGTGGCGAGCCGCGGATCAGCCAGTACTGGTCCCCTGCCTACGAACCGAAGGTGCGCCGCACGCCTGAGGAAGAGGTCGAGGAATGCCTGGCCCTCATGCGCGAGTCGGTCAAGCTCCGGATGCGCAGCGACGTTCCGGTTGGCGTGTTCCTGAGCGGCGGCATGGACTCGAGCGTCGTGACGGCGCTGATGGTTGAGGCGTCAAGCCAGCCAGTCCGGACCTTCTCGATCGGTTTCGCCGAGGATGCCTTCAATGAACTCCCCTACGCCCGGGCTGTCGCTCAGCACCTCGGGACGAACCACACGGACGATATCGTCAGGATCGACGCCGTGGACCTCCTGCCCAAGCTGGCCTACCACTACGACGAGCCCTTCGGGGATCCATCGGCGATGCCCACCTTCCGGGTGGCCCAACTGGCAGCTGCAGAATTGAAAGTAGTGCTAACGGGCGATGGCGGAGACGAATCCTTCGGCGGGTATTCGCGATACCAGTTTCAGCGAAGGATGCATCTCCTCACCCGAATGCCGGGTAGTCGGATGATGGCCAACGCTGCTCATTGGGCCCTATCGAGGACTCCGGTAGGTCCAGGAACTCGACAACGGGCCGCCCGATGGCAGCAACTGGAACGGATGAATCCCGATCAGCGCTATGTCGGTCTGGTGTCGATCATTCGACCGGACCTCATCCGCCAATTACTGGGAAGTTCTGCCGTCTCTGATCAAAGCGCGTATCTGGAGGATATTCTCGCAGCCGGTCCGTCCGATCCGCTGGACCGATTGCTGAGCGCAGACCTCCACGCTTACCTCCCAGAAGATGTCCTAGTCAAGGTGGACCGGGCCACCATGGCCAATTCCCTCGAGGCTCGAGCGCCTCTACTCGATCACAAGTTGGTGGAGTTTGCCGCTTCGCTGCCCAGTTCGAGGAAGATCCATCGAGAGCAAACCAAGGTGACGTTGCGGTCGGTGGCAAAAACACTTCTCCCAGCAAAGCTAATCGACCGTCCCAAGATGGGCTTTGGGATCCCCTTGAACGAATGGTTCCAGGGCGGGCTTGGTGACGTCTACGCAGACCTCGTGCTCGCCCCGGACTCGGCGATCCGAGACCATATGGATCAGAGGACCGCTGCTTCGCTCTTGGATGAACACCGCCGTGGCAGATTGAACCATGGATACCAGCTTTGGGAACTCCTCATGTTCGAGCAATGGGCGCGTACTTGGATATCAGCCCAACCCGCGGCGCCTGCGTGAGACCACCGCACTATGCATACGCCGTCTTTTCCAGCGTTTCGACCTAACTTGTCTGCTCCGCCCGGGCCGGCCACGCCCGCTTTTTCGATGAACTCGATCGGTCGCTCCACCGCCCTGCTGACCTTGGGCACGGGGACGGGCCAGGTGTTCTCATTGCTCAGGTCGTTGTTCATTGCGGCAGCAGTCGGGGTGTCATCGTCGTTCGACGCGGTCCTGGTCGCGATGGTCATTCCAACCATCCTCTCGATCTTCCTGAGTGGTTCCGTTCGCGTCGCACTCGTCCCAACCTACCTTCGGATCGCCGATCGAGCCGGTGAAGCCGAAGCTCGCCGGTTCCTCGGTGGGCTCCTGACGTACCTCACCTTCGCGGCGATGGCCACGGCTGCGCTGGTGGCCCTGCTGCCCGGCCTGAGCGTCTCGATCTCCGGTCCTGGACTCGGCCCTGAGGCGCGTCTGCTGGCGGCTGGCTACGTTCCGCTGCTTGCTCCGATGCTGGCCTTCATGGCGATGACCAACCTCCTGGTTGGCGTCTGCCAGATTGGCCGGACATTTGGGCCGATCGCGCTTTCAACGGTGCTTGGCCCACTGGCAGCTCTCATTGTCACGGCCGCGCTGTGGTCCCAGCTTGGCATCAGCGCCTACGTGCTGGGAACCACGGTGGGCACCGGGGTGAACCTGGCGACCCTGGTCGCAGGGGCCATCCGACGTGGCCTGTTGCCCGCGCCGTCGTTGCGCCTGGACCGCGCCGAGCTCCAGGCATTTGGGCGGCACGTCCTCCCGATGAGCGCCGGCTCAGCATTCCTGCAACTCAACCTAATCAGCGATCGAGCGATCGCGACCCTGCTGACAGCCGGCGCGGCAAGCGCCCTGAAGTACGGCCAGCAGATCGTGACCGAACCCGCCGCCGCGTTCTCGACGTCATGGGCAACCGTCGTCTATCCGGCCGTCATTGCGAGTGGCGGACCGAATGCCCGGGGCACAATGGGCGCAGCGATGACGACGGCGACTCGCTACACGCTCGCCGTCTTCATCCCGGTGATGGTGGCGACCATGGCCCTTGCCCCGCTCATCATCGGCGTCGTCTATGGCCGGGGCGCATTCGACCAGGCGGCGATTCGGACTACCGCCACGGTTGCGGTGGCATTCGCCCCGATGCTGCTCCTGACCATGATCCAGCCGGTCCTTGTCGCCGCACACAACGCCCGGCGCCGAGGTGTGCTCATGGGCCTGACTGCCGTCAGCAACGCCGTCCTGAACGTGGTCCTCGACCTGCTCTTCGGCAAGGTCCTGGGCGTGGTCGGGATCGCCCTGTCGAGCTCAGTGACGCTGGCCATCCTCCTCGCATTCCTGACCTGGCGAGTGCCGGCGGACGAAGGGTTCCGGGTCCGCGAACTTGCCGATGCCGGCGGGCGTGCCTTGGCGGCCAGCCTGGTCCCAGGTGTACCGATAGGACTGCTGTGCTGGTGGCTGACGCGCGAAGGGCCGATCGGAGGCGCCCTGCCGATCCTGGTCGCGCTCTCCATCATCGGTGCGATCGGCTATCTGCTCGCTACCAGGCTGGTCCGTCTGGCCGAGCCTTGGGTCATGATCGGAGCCATGCGCGACGCAATCTGGCGACGACTCAAATGAAGGTGCTGTACCTGATGGGCATGGGTCGGAGCGGTTCCACGCTGCTGGACATCTTGGTCGGCAGTCACCCGGATTCGGTCGGCACCGGAGAGCTCGCCAACCTCGTGGTCGCGGGTCGGTCCCACGGTGATCGGTGCGCCTGCGGGCTGCGTGCCTCCGAGTGCCCGTTCTGGTCGATCGTCACGACTGAATGGCTTTCCGAAGTCGGGCCGGATGCTGGCGCGGAGTACCTGCGGCTTCAGAACGTTGTCGAGGAGACGGGCCGGCTGCCCTGGATCAGCGGGCGACCAACACCTGCCACACCCGACGGCCAGAGGTACGCGGTTCTGACCACCGCCCTACTCGGGGCGATTGAGCGGGCCAGCGGGAAACGTGTGATCGTCGACTCGTCCAAGAACACGGCGCGGGCCCTGGCACTGTCTCGAATGCCCGGCGTGGACCTGTGCGTGGTCCACCTCGTTCGCGACGTCCGCGCGGTGGCGTGGTCGTACGCCAAGCGGTTTGTTCAGGACCCCGCGGCCGGTATCCAGCTGGACCAATCCGGTTCTGCTCTGTCGCGGACAGCGCTGCGCTGGGACCTGGTCAACAGCCAGTCTGAGTGGGTGAGACGGCAACTGCCCCGCGGCCGCTCGATCCGCGTGCGCTACGAGGACCTGATGTCGGATCCGCGGTCGGCACTGGGGCGGATCGGCACGCTTACCGGGTTGGACCTGACCCAGCTCGGCGAGGCGGTCGCGACCGGAGGATCAGTGCCGGTTGGCCATCCCGTGGCCGGGAACCGCCTGCGGATGGGCGGGTCGGTTCAAGTCCAACCCGATGAAATGTGGCGCGGGCTGATGGCGAGGCGCCAGCGATCGGAGGTCAGGGCGCTTGCCTGGCCGTGGATGCGGCGGTACGGATATTGGTGAGCCCGCCATCGCGCCTCCCCCGTGTCGCGCTCGTAATCGGCTCCCTCGATGCCGGTGGGGCCGAGCGGGTTATGGCTCTCCTGGCGAACCACCTGGCTGCACGAGGTGAGCCGGTGGCGCTGGTCACCTTCGGGGCAATCGGCAGCGCCGACTTCTTTCCCGTTCGGGCTGAGGTGCAGCGGATCCACCTTGACGCGTTCCGGATCGTCTGGAATCCCGTCAAGGGCTTCAATACCCTGCGCCAGATCCTGCTCCTGCGGCGGGCACTGAAGCGGGCTGCGCCTGACGTCGTGATCTCGTTCATCGTCAAGACGAACCTCCTCACGATCCTCGCCACGCGCGGCCTTGGGATTCCTGTGATCGTGTCCGATCGGCTGGCCCCACGAGTCCATCCACTCAGTCGTGCCTGGCGGATCCTGCGCCGGCTGCTCTACCCCCAGGCGACACACCTCGTTGCCCAGACGCAAGCCGGCCTGGCCTTCTATTCCGGTCGGGTCCTTCGGCGTGGGCAGGTGATTCCGAATCCCATTCCACGGCCGCCTGCCGAGAACATGCACGCCGATCGCGAGATCGGACGACATCGCGTTGTGGCGCTCGGCCGGCTCCACTCGCAGAAAGGCTTTGACCTCCTGCTCAGGTCGTTTAGGCAGGTCGCGCCGAGACATCCTGACTGGGCACTGGAGATCTGGGGTGAAGGCCCTGAGCGCTCAGTCCTCGAAGGCCTGGTTGAGGAGCTGGGCCTCGAGGCTTCCGTGTCGATGCCCGGATTGACAGCAACGCCATATGACGCGCTCCGGCGAGCTGACCTATTCGTGATGTCGTCCCGCCGCGAAGGATTCCCCAACGCGCTGTGCGAGGCGATGGCCTGCGGCCTCCCTGTGGTCAGCTTTGACTGCCCGAGTGGCCCGGGCGAGATCATCCGCGATGGCGTCGACGGCGTCCTTGTCCCGCCCGAGGACGTCGACCAGCTCGCTGCGGTCCTCGATCGCCTGATGTCGGACCCCAAGGCTCGAGCTGGGCTCGCGGCGCAGGCGCCGGCTGTCCTGGAACGATTCTCAGAGGAGCGCGCGATGGCGGCCTGGGATCAGCTGATCGCCGACGTCACCGGAGCCGTGGCGTGAATCAACGCCGGCGGCCGCGGGTGGTCCATGTCATCAACTCGCTGTCCATGGGCGGCGCGGAGACGATGCTCGCCCGGATCGTGATCGCTGGGAAGGCTGGACCATTTGAGCACGTCGTCCTGCCCTTGCTGCGGGGTGGCGGAGTTGAAGATCGGGTGCGCAAGGCAGGAGCGCTGGTCGAGCCACTCGGTGTCCACGGCGCCCGGAACCTGCTGACCGCGCCCGCGCGACTCGCCGGGCGCCTCAGGGAGCTCGAACCCGACCTCGTCCAAGGCTGGCTGCTGCAGGGGAACCTGGCCGCACTGATCGGCAGTCGACTGGCCAGCGTTCCGACCCCAGTCTTGTGGAACGTTCGATGGACCCTCTACGACGTGGCGAGCGAGCCAGTTCGGACGCGGGCGATCCTGCGGTTGAGCGGTCTCCTGTCCCGCTTTCCTGAGCGGATCATCTACAACTCGCGCCTGGCGGTGGGTCAGCACGCCGCCATTGGCTTCCCGCGGCGGTTGGCCAAGGTGATTCCCAACGGATTTGACCTGGACCGGTTCCAGCCGGACCCCGACGCGCGGGCTGCCGTGCGCTTCGAACTGGGCATCCCGGCCGGAGCGAAGGTGGTTGGCATGCTCGCGCGCTACCACCCAATGAAGGACCACGCGACAAGTCTGCGGGCCGCCGCACGCGTCGCAGAACGGGGCGTCCACGCTGTCTTTGTCTATGCCGGGCGCGGCGTGGACGAGCAGAATTCGGAACTCGTCGACCTGGCCGGACGTCTCGGCCTGCGTGGCCGGGTCCGGTTCCTCGGCGAACGGCAGGATGTGAATAGGCTCTTTGCGTCGTTCGATCTCTATTGGATGTCATCTCTTGCGCGGGGAATCGCGGAGGGCTTCCCCAATGTGATCGCCGAAGCGATGGCGGCGGGCGTTCCGTGCGTGGCCACCGATTCGGGAGACGCCGCCTGGATCATCGGCAGAACCGGTCGTACGGTCCCCCCAGGGGATCCCCAGGCGCTCGGCCATGCGGCAGCAGATCTACTCCAGGCAGGTCCTGAATCCCTCCACCATACCGGCCTCGCCGCGCGCGCTCGCATCGAATCCGAGTTCTCGCTGACTTCGGTCCTCGCAACCTACGATGCGCTCTACGCCGACGTGCTCGGGCCGGGTCCTCGCCGACCTTGGTCGGCTCGCTCTAGATATTGATGTCGTAGCCAAGCCGTGCCGCCGCTATTGCGCAGCCGTCCACTGTCAGTGCCGAAGGTGGAGCACCCTCGCGGATGATGACGGCCGGGACTCCACCCACAGTCACGTTGGGCGGGACGTCGCGATTGACCACCGCGTTGGCCCCGATGATGGCGCCGTCTCCGACAAGTATGTCGCCGAATACCTTGGCGCCAGGTCCAAGGTAGACGTTGTCTCCGATCCGTGGGGCCCTACCGTGGGCGTCCCCGATGTTCACGCCCGAATGAACTCGGGCATTGCGACCGACCCGGGCGTCTTGATTTACGACGACGCTTCCGTAGTGGACCAGCGCGAGCCCGGGCCCAAAAACGTGTGTCGGGACCGTGAAACCGAGCTTCATTCCAAGCTGCACGAGTCGCCATATCTGGACCAGTCGAACTACGCGGTAGATGCCGCCTCGCCCATCCAGGTACTCATTGTGGCGAAGTAGCCGCTCAAATTGAACGATTGGATGGCGATATCTATCGTGCCACCGCCACTGATCAAGCTTATTCGAGGCAAGGTCTGCGGCAAGGTAAAAACGGTGTTCCTTCGATGTCCGCGGCCGTCGTTGAATAGTCACTCGCCGAGCTCGGCGAGGCGCGTTTCATCAGCCTGGACCGGGTAGTGCATCATCATTCGCCGGAGTCTACATTGGCTGGTGGGTGCGTCGTGCCTTGCGAGTCGAGCGAGTAACCTCTATAGCGTGCAGCACGTTTTGACTCCGTCGACCTTCCAAGCATGAGAATCCTTGCGATCGCTCTTGATGTTGTCCTCCGGCTCACGAGGAAGGTCAACAGGCAGGCGGCCACGTCCCTCGCGGCGGAGTCATCGCGCTACTGCTACTCGGTATGGCTGCGCCACCTGTCGCTCGTTGATGAAGTCCCGCGGGATGTCCTCGAGCTTGGCCCGGGAGCGTCCGTGGGTGTCGGCTATGCAGCCTTGTTGTCGGGCGCGCAGACGTATCTCGCACTCGACGAGGTTGCCCACGTTGGGCATCCGTCGGACCCGGACCTGCTGGCTGCAATCGCAGCTCTCCTGGAGACCCGAGCGCCCATCCCCGGCCCATCGGAATTTCCCCAGGTCAGACCGACGCTGCCCAACTACGCATTTCCACGGCATATCCTCACCGACGAGAAGCTCGCGAGCAGTCTGGATATCAATCGCCGGACGGCCATTGATGGTGCGATCACCTACCGGGCGCCTTGGGCAGCTACGGCGACCGCGCCCCGGTCAATCGACATGATCATTTCGCAGGCCGTGATGGAGCACGTCGACGACCCAGAGTCGGCCTATCGGACCATGGCTGGCTGGCTGCGACCCGGGGGCATCGGATCGCACCAGATCGACTTCCACAGTCACGGCGTATCGCGCGTGTGGAATGGTCATTGGCGCTACCCGCCAGGCCTGTGGCATCGGCTACGGGGCAAGGCAGATCCGATCAATCGGTGGCCTCTGTCAGCTCACCTCAGGGCCATCGAGCGCGCGGGCCTCAAGGTCCGCCTTGTCGAGCGGATAGTCGACGAGACGGGTCTTCGTCGTACTGAACTCGACCGTAGATTTCGCGAACTTACCGAAGACGACCTGGTCACCGCCGGCGCTTTCATTCAGTTCGTGAAAGGGCCCGCGTGACGAACGAAGCGGCCATCCCCCGGTCCAGGACACAATTCCCAGGAACCCTATTTAGGAAATTGCACCGCGGCAAGAAGCCGGCCCGCCAGTGATAAGGCCAATGGTCCTGTGAGGTGTCCATTCAAGTCCGCGTAGACCACGTATCGAGCGATCACAAATGGGCACGATGACGGATCGCAGAGCCAAGGTGTCGGATCCACGAACGCAGCTCCGTGCGAGCCGGCGACAGATCTCTCGAGACTTTGGACTTCTGACGGCACGGCGATTCCTCTCGACATTCCACATGTCTGGAAGTCGAATGCATGTTCGGAAATGCATTTCAGGGGATCCGGACCCCCGAGCGCCGGCGTCGGAACATCTCCGATGACAACCAACGAACTGTGAAGAGTCGCCAACCGCGCGAGCGTTTTCGCGAGGCCCGTGGACCACAGCTCGGCCCATCGCGCCGGCGGACGCGCCTGCTGGTCGATCCTGTCACTGCCGCTCATGAGCGTGTAGTTGCTGAGGTTGGCGATGAGAATGAGCGCTGGCCGCTCCGTTGCTAAGCGGGCAAAGACCAATTCTCGCCAGGCATCGCACTCGGTGTGCTCGCGCTTGAGAGTGGGCGACCAGACGGGCGTTGCCACAGACGGACAGCCTCCTTTGGTCATGTTCAGAACGCGCCACCCGTGGATGAGCGCAAGTTGCTCAAGGGCAGGGTTCCAATTCTGGGCGTGCGAGTCTCCGAAGATGGCCACCGTGGGACCAACAACGTATCCCAGCACACACCCGTCTGGGTTGGGGACATCCGGATCGCTACAGCCTTCAATCCGGCCCGCCAGCGGGTCAGTGAGTGACGGGGTGAGATCGGCGATCGTGCAATTGGAACAGGGTCCCGGAGCGTTGTTCGGCGCAAGCGTCGGAATTGGCGTGGACGCTGCCGAGCTCAGCGGTCCGCCCGAAGGGGCCACGTGGACCACGACCGGGGTTGGGATCGCGACTCCCCCGGTCGCCGCAACGGCGGTTATGCCAGCAGGCGGCGACACGGCAAAGGCAAGCGCCACCACGATCGCACCCACCCAGCCGGCCTGAACCAGGTTGTGGCTGGGCCGCGTTCCGATGAACCGGCCGCGCCGAAATGGTTCTTCAACCCAACGCTGGCTGGCCGCGGCCACGGGGATCGCGAGGAGGGCCAGCACCGGCGACCAAATCGAACCCAGGATCAGGCCGCCAAAGACCAGGATCGGCCAGTGCCACAGGTAGAGCGAGTACGAGACGCGACCCAGGAAGCGCATCGGCGACACGCTCAGGAGGCGACCAGCCAGCGTCAACGGCTCGGCGAAGCCGCCCAGGATCACCAGGACGGCCCCGGCGACCGGCACGATCGCCGCGAAGCCGGGGAACGGCGTGTTGTCGTCGAACAGGAGTGCGGCGGCGATCACGAGCGCGACGCCCGCCGCCGACGAAATGCCCGCCAGCGGTCGGGGGATCGCCACGAGGCGCCTGGCAAGGACCGCGAGCAGGCCTCCGGCAGCGAGCTCCCAGGCCCGGGTCGGAAGCAGGAAGAAGGCCCACGGCTGATTGACATTGGTCAGCCCAACCGCCGCAACAAGCGATACGGCACCCAGCACGACCATCGTGCCGGCAACGCGAGCCCTAGGCGTGCCAATTCGGGGCAACCCGTTGTGCGCGAAGAGGAGGACCGCAGGCCAGAAGATGTAGAACTGCTCCTCCACGCTCAGCGACCAGAAATGGAGGACGGGCGAGACGTCTGCCGTTGCCTGGAAGTAGTCGTTGGCCTGCAGTCCGAAGCGCATGTTCGAGACATACAACCCCGCGCTCACCACGTCCGTGGTCACGCCTGGCAGGCGCAGCGCTGGCAACAGCCATACCGAGGCGACCAGGGTGAACACCAGCACGAGCCCGGCGGCGGGCAGCAGTCGACGCGCCCGCCGAGCGTAGAACGCCGTGAGGGAGATCCGGCCGGTTGTCCGCACCTCGCGGTACAGGATGCCGGTGATCAGAAACCCTGAGAGGACGAAGAACACGTCCACGCCGACGTACCCACCGCTGAAGCCCGGGATCTTTGCGTGGTACAGGAGGACGAGGACGACCGCGACCGCGCGCAACCCCTCCAGGTCCGGCCGAAACCGGCGCGTAGGATGGTCAGTCTCGACGACCCAGCCGCTAATGTCGAACGTCCAACTCGCCGGTTCCCCCTTGCAGCACGGTGCGACGACGACGCATCAGGTGCGGCCTGAGTGCTCCCTTATAGCACCGTCGTCGAGCCAGGGGCGGGCCCGGATCGAGACGCAAGAGGATTCTTCTATTCGAGCTCGTAGCCTCGATCGCAATGACGTGATTGAGGCATGGGCTCGATGGGCATAGACTGGTGACTGGGAGGCGCCAGATCGAGATGTTGAAGCGATCGCGGGTCGGGTTCCTGTTCGGTGCATTCGTCGCCTTGATCGTGCCAGTCGCAAGCCTGGTCGTGGGCTACGCCTGGAAGGCCGGGCTCATCCACCTGGATGTCGACGCCCAGGGCATGGTCGGCATCAACGTTGTCGAATTGGCCGAGATCGTCCTCGGTCCCCTGGGCATCGTGATCGGGGGTCGCTCCATCGGCGCCCGCGGCGGCCTTGCCTGGTTCGTGGTGATCGTGGTGGCCGCACCGTTAGTGGCGCTCTTGTGGTTGATCGGTCGGCTGTATCTGAGCAGCGCAGCCGGCTTTCCGGCTTAAGCTGGCACCGTGCTGTTCGCGGAGTTGCGCAACCCTATTTGCGGAATGTAACGATCCAGATCGGCTCGGTGTCACCTTCGGCCGACGCCGTCACGCCATAGCCGAGGCTGCGACCCACCTCCTTCACCCGCTCAACGATGGCCTCGGTCGATCCTGGCTCGACCATTGCCAGGCCGAGTTCGTCTTCGAATGCTGGGGGGTCGGCCGGGGCCGGAATGGCATGAACCCGGATGACGCCCGCGGTGTGCTCGAGGGTATGGGACCACCATTCCTCGGTCGGCATATCGATCTCCATGTCTCTAGCCTACTGGGCCAGACGCCAGGTGTCTCCGCCATTGCCGATCGCGATGATCGCGAGCGCGCCAACTGATCACTGCGCCCCTGCGCCGAGCGCCCGTGGCCCACTGTGACCTTCCTGATCGGTCCGTGCCACCTCGCATCCGGCAGGGAGTTCATCCGGACGCCGGCGTGGGCCATCAGCATTTCATCAGCGGCCGCTGCGATGGTCCTTCTCGAGCCAGGCCCGCGAGGGGAAGGAGTGGACCGTTCCGGGACACCCCGCGATTGGCGCTCAGAAGGAGATGATCCTGTGATCCTCGGACATCGATGGCTCGGGGGGCAGCGACGCCTCCTGATCAGCCTCGCCCTCGCGCTCGGGCTCGTCGTCGCTACCACGGCGGTCGTGTCGGCCGTCCTACCCTCCAATCCCGGTCCCTTTACTGCCTGTCTCTCCACCAGATTCGCAGTGATCTACAACGTCAAGGTCGGCTCGTCGCCGCTCGCCCCCTGCCGAGGCCCCGACGCACAGGTCATCTTCAGCAACGCGCAGGGTCCGCAAGGCATTGCGGGTACGAACGGTATCAACGGGACGAATGGGGCCAACGGCACCGATGGTGCTCCGGGCGCTCAAGGTCCGGCCGGACCGGCCGGCACGAACGGCAAAGATGGAGCACCAGGGCTGCCCGGCCCCGCGGGGCCGGGGACGCCGGTCTACTTCGCCGAGCTGACCCACCTCACGACGAACAGCGGAGATATCGTGGCGACCGTGAACGGTCTCAACGTCTACCTTGACTGCGGGAAGGCCCAATCGCTTCAGGACGTGACCATCGGCGACGGCGGCGCAACCTATGGCGGTCAGACCCTCAGCGGCCATGGCATCTCCGACGGCTTGGCGTACAGCGTCAGCGCCCTCGA
Organism: Candidatus Limnocylindrales bacterium; assembly: GCA_038220425.1. Classification (GTDB taxonomy): domain Bacteria; phylum Chloroflexota; class Limnocylindria; order Limnocylindrales; family CSP1-4; genus Palsa-1033. The sequence goes on along the minus strand of JBBRIV010000004.1, from coordinate 10,021 downwards.
TGGACCAAGCCTGTCCGGCATCGGCGTCACCGGACCCGTCGATCTGGCTCCGGGTCAGTCGAAGGCGTTTTTTGCCCAGGGTTTCATCCTCGCGAACACGGCTCCCCTGCTCGGGAGCCAGAGTGAGGTCGGTCTGTGGTTCACGCTCACCTTCGACGTCACACTCGACCAGAGCGGCGGCCCCACGTGCAGCGTGACCGGCACCGCGACCCCGATCAACGGCACTCGCTGGGTGCCCCTGCCGATCCACGTCGGCCCGTAGGAGACCTTTGGCTCGCGTATTCGTGCTCCGTCAGGGCCTCGAGGTGGCGAGGTAGCTGACCGAGTTGACCTCCGGGACCGGTCAGCCGATCGCCTTCCGGTCACAGCGCGGGCAAACACCTGAGCGCACGAGATGGCCCACAAGGACGCACTGCGCCATATGGAGGCGATGGCTGAGGCGGGCAGCGGCCGTAGGGGCGGGACTAGCTCGGCCAGCCAGGCTCAGCGTCACGTCGGATGCGGCGCTCACGTTTACGGCTCGCATGGCGGACCTCCGGTTTAGAGCCGGGAGGGGGCCGCCGATCGTAGGCCGACGGCAGGCCCTGCCGCTCTAGTACGTCCAGCCTGAGGGCCGACGGGCGTCAATGGCAAGGGCCAGATGGCCCCCGATCACAGCACGGCAACCATTCCGGCATCGTGACAGTGCCTCGGCGAGGCGACCCGCCGGGATCACTTCAGGCCGAAGGCCCCTGGTCCGGCGAGGACAGGTGGCCCCGGTTCGGAGGCCAGGCCGAAGGTGAGTTTACCGGTCGTGGACGTCCTTGGACCCTCTCCGGGACGCTGCAAAACCTCTATCCATCGGTTCGAATCCGATCGTCGCCTCCACTTTGCTGCGGTCGTGCGAAACTTCGCCGCGTGCAGCGTTCTCACAGCAGTCGGTGGATGCAGTTCGTCCTGGGTGGGCTGAGTGTGCTGATCGCAGCCTGCGCAGGTCCTGGCCCGGCGGTGTCAGGCCCAGCCGGGCAAGTGACGCCCGCGGCCTCGGTTGCCCCGGCCACTCAAGCTGGGGCGCCGGCCAGCGCCGCACCGGGTGCGTCCCCCGCGACTGCCGCGCCCAGCAACCTCACGATTGAGATCAGCGGCCCAATCTCCGTGAAGGACAGTGTCCGGGGCACCTGCTCAACCGGGGACGGGGCCGAAGCGGGGACCGTGGACGTACAGGTGAACGGATCGACGCCGGACTGGTCCGTCCAGCTCGATATCAACCGGGCCTCACCGCCAGCAGCGAACCAGCCCATCTCAATTGCCGACCTGGGCGGTGGAATGTATGACCCGGCGGTGCAGATCGTGGACCTCTCCGGCGGCTCATTGGGCTACGTCGTCAGCCGCGGGACCGTCACGCTGACGGATCCGGGCGGTGGTGGCGGGATCGTCAACGCCACTGCTCTTTTCGACAACCAGGCCGGGGCCCAGGTGGCCGGCACGCTCACGATGACCTGGCACGACTGCTCACTCGAATAGTCCTCGCAGCGTCCCAGCTGGCGAGCCTACCTGCGAGGCTTCCGGGGCGTTCTAGGCGGTTGACCTTGGTGGACTCCGGTTGCTTCGGCTCGGCTGGCCTCTAACCGAGGGATCGACGGCAGGGCACGGAGCCGGGGTGAGACGACGTTAGGGTCCGGCGGTTACTTGCGGCTCATCTGACCAGATATACCGGACGGCCCCGTCGTCGGCGCAGGCCAACGTCCTGTGGTAAGCGCCTCCTGGAGCGTCGATCAATGGCGGGAAGTCCTCACGAGGGCGCCGCTCCCCGGACCATGGGCCGTTGAGGAACTCTGCCTCCGACGGGCTGGCGGTTTGGCCGTCGCCGTCCGGGTATTCGATCATTGGGTCATTGTGCGCCGTTGCTCCGCCGCGATCCACCCCGACGCCGGCGTCCAGAAGTCAGGCGTCCCATCGTCCAGCCCGCGTGCCGGGCGCGGGCCTCAGATTTCGGCGGCCGCTCGGTAGCCGGGGCTCGTCCTCGAGACCGTTGACGGGTCTTGGTCGAGGTCTGCCCAGCTATCCTTGACGCCTTAGCGGATCCAGGTTCTTGGGTTGCCAGCACGACTGACCAAGTGGTTCGGACCGCGCCGTCGGCGGCGCTGCATCCGCCTCGATCCGAAACCTGACTGGAGGCACTAGATGACCGGAGCCTTGACCAACCTTAAGGCGGGCAGCGTGAAGCTTGTGCTCCTCGCCGCGGCCACCATCCTGTTCGTCCTGGCCGCCTTTGGCCTCGGCGGCAAGCTCGGTTTCGATCTCGTCGACCTCGGGCTTGCCTGCTTCGCTGCCTCCTTCATCTTCTAGGATTGGCGCGGGCCCGGGCGCCGGGCGGTCTGGCTGTAGAGGCGGCTGCGCACCCGTGGGGCGGGAGCGGACTTGTTTGGCGGGGCTAGTTCAGACGCAACTACGCTTCGGGCCGGGATGGGGCTCGGTTCGGCTCGACGACCGTCAGGATAGGCGGTGGCTGCGCTGGTCCGCGATCCAATCCCATGCCGGCGTCCAGAAAACCGGCGTCCCAACGTCCAGGCCACGTCGCCGACCCTCCGCATCCCACGCGGCCAGCCAGTGGTCGGCTCCCTCCTCGCTCAGCCTGGCCTCGGCAATCAGCCGCGAACGGTGGCCGGCGTGACGGGCCTCGGAAAGGCGTTTGGGGTCAGCTCGACGGGCCATGACCAGAGCATGCGCTGAGAGCGCGACAACTCACCCGACACCGACAGACGAACAGCCGCGAAGGGGTCGCTGTCGTCAGCGGCGGTCAGGTGGGTCGGACGGCCCGGTACGCCGTGCGTCGAGCGCACGTTCCTGGCGCTGAACTGCCGCGGGTTTCGGTGGGCGGGAGCCGATGGTGGGTCGCGGTCGGGGAACCGCGGGTGGTTGGGTGGGCGCGGGTCCGGAGCCGTCCTTGGGCATCCTAGCCACCACATCCGCTCCTAAACGTTGCGATCGACTGTCAGCGTAGCACTCGCTACCTCCGCGCCCGTGTTTCGACCCGTGTGAGCGAGTTCAGCAAGAACGCCTGCGCCAACGATCGATCCGTTTTCGACAGGATCACGGGGACCGGGGCGTGAGAGCAACCTTGAGACCCATTGGGGCTTCGGCCCGACGCAGAATGATGAGTTCGAGCGCCGGGCCGGCAGTCCCCGCGCCCGGCTGGGGGCGCCAACTGGATACGTGAGGACGGTGGGACGAGATGAGTCGCGACCCGAGATCAACCGCTACTCATGCGGAAAGGGAGGCAGGGCGACCCCGCCGAACGTGAGCGCCTGGTCGCTCAGGCGCTCGTACTTCTCACGCAGGGCGTCGATCTCTCGCCGGAGTTGATCCGCCTCCAGGCTGTCCGGGGCCGCGTCGGATCGGTCGAGCTTGGCGGCCCGCCAGTCCGTGAGGATCTCTGCGGCGAGGGCATCGTATTGGGACAAGCTCGTCTCCTAGTCTTCGTCCGAGGTCTTGCGGGAACGGCGGCGGCACCGGACGGTTATCGAGGGTCGCCTGGCGGATCGTTTCGAAGTAATCCTCCCGGAGCCGAGCGAGCTCGCCGACAATTCGCTCGCTCACGGGACCCCTGGGTTCGATCCGGTACTGGCGCTCGACGCGGCGCCACTTCGTCAAGGATCTGCCCAGCCCGGATTAGGAGTTGAGTGCGAGCGCCACTGCCTCATCGAGCGTCAGTGCCCGGCCCTGCTCCCAGGCTTCGGTCAAAGCACGCTCGGCGAGTTGTCCGCGGATCGCAGCGAGCGTCTTTTCCTGTTCCACAGCCCACCAAGCGGGGCCGCCTCCGATTTCCCGCTGCAGCGCGTCAGAGCGCGCTAGGAGCCGGGTGGCCAGCTCCGCCCGGCCCGCGAGGCGATGCGCCTCGGCGAAGCCGAGAAGAATCTCGACGGTCCCGTTCGGCATGCCGAGATCGCGGTAGAGGCGGAGGGCCTCGCTCAGCATGGCCAGAGCCTCTTCCACCTTTTCTTCGTGGAGCGCAAGCCTGGCCAGCTGACCAAGCTGCAGCGCCACGACGAGCTTATTCGATTGGGCACGGGCGAGGCGGAGGACCTCCTCGTGCAGGGCTCGTGCCCGCTCGACGTCGCCGAGCTCCTGGTGCGTCCAGGCCAGAGCGTCGGTCGCGAGGAGGACGTAGTGAGCGTCGCCGAGTTGGCGGAATCCGTCCAGACTCTCCTCGAAGAGCGGCTGCGCCCGGCTCCAGTCGCGATCCTCGGTGGCGGCGATCGCCAGCAGGTACAGCGAGTAGGTTGCGCCCCACGCATCACCGAGCTGGCGATGAAGAGCGAGCCCCGCCTCGGCCTGGAGCCGCACGGTCGCGCCGTTGACCGCCAGGACGGCCGCACCATTGAGGGCTCGAGCCCGGGCTGCCGTGGGCCGTTGGTCGGTACGAAGTGCCTCTTCGAGGCGATGCCGACCCTCCGCGATGTAGCCCCGCATATACCAGAACCGAACGAGCGCGCCAGCCAGTTGCAAGGCGAACTGCGTCTCGCCCAACGCCTCGAACCGATCGAGGGCAGTCCGAAGGTTATCGATGTCGCGATCGAGCAGATCGAGCCACTCCTTGGGGTCTCCGCGCAGGTGCGGACTGGCCGCCTCGGCGAGGGCCAGGAAGTGCCGTGCGTGGCGGCTCGCGATCCCGTCGGCGTCACCCGACGCCTGGAGCCGTTCAGAGGCGTACTCCCTTATGGTCTCCAACATGGAGAACCGACTTTCTGTGTGGCGCAGGAGACTCTTGTCGACGAGCGACTGGAGCGTGTCGAGATTGGCCCCGGTCACCTCTTCGATAGCGTCGAGGGTCGAGCTGCCCCGGAAGACCGCCAGGTGGGCGAAGATCGTCTTCTCCTCGACTGCCAGTAGATCGTAGGACCACTCCGTTGTGGCCCGAAGCGTCTGCTGGCGAGGATCCATGTCGCGACCGCCCTTCAACAGGTCGAGGCGTTGGGACAGGCGCTCGAGGATCTGTTCGGGCGTGAGGACGCTTGCCCGGGCTGCAGCCAACTCGAGGGCAAGGGGCAGATTGTCGAGACGCTGGCAGAGCTCGGCGATCGTCTGGTCGGCAGCGAGCTTGGAGCGGGAGCAATACAGATCGACCGCTTCGTGTCCGGCGAGGGGCAGGACCGGATACTCGAGCTCACCTCTGACCCGCAACAGTTCGCGGCTGGTGGTGAGCAGGCGCAGGTTCGGACAGGCCTCGACGAGGGCCGCGAGATGGGGAGCAGCTTCAACGACCTGTTCCAGGTTGTCGAGCAGCACCAGCATCTTGCGTTCACCGATGTGGGCCGCGAGGTCGCCCTTCGCCCCGAGGGTCTGGGCGATCGTCTCGGAAACCAGGGCAGGGTCTCTCAGGGCGGCCAGGGCGACCCAGAAGACGCCAGCCTTGAACTCGAGCACGAGCGCCGCGGCCGCCTCGATCGACAGGCGAGTCTTGCCTGTTCCACCTGGGCCAGTCAGGGTGAGCAGGCGCGCACCGTCGGTAAGGAGCGCGGCGATCTCCCGAATCTCGCGCTCCCGGCCGACGAACGAGCTCGCCGGCCGCGGCAGGTTCGTGTTCGAGATCGTTCGGAGTGGCGGGAAATGGTCGGACCCGAGCTGGAAGATCCACACCGGTTCGGCGAAATCCTTGACCAGATGCTCGCCAAGATCGGAGAGGGGGAAGGCCTGTCCCACAAGCAGGCGGGTCGCCCTGGAGAGCACGGTTTGCCCGCCGTGGCCGGCGGCGGCAATACGTGCGCCCAAGTGCACGTCGGCGCCTACGTAGCCTTGGGCGGCAAGGTGGGGCGTCCCCGTGTGGAGGCCGATGCGCACGCGAACCAGCCCGCCCGCGAGAGCCGCTTGGGCATCGCCCGCCGCCGCGAGGGCCTCCGGGGCCGTGGAGAAGACCACGAGAAAGGCGTCGCCCTGAGAGTCGACCTCGACGCCGCCGTGACGGGCGAACGCCTCCCGGATGAGGCGGCGATGTTCCAGCAGCGCGCCGCCGTACCGCTCAGGTCCGAGCTCGTGCAGGAGCTTGGTCGATCCCTCGATGTCGGTGAAGAGGAACGTGACCGTGCCGGTCGGCAGCTCGCGCATCGCGGGAGTATGCCCCCAATGCGAACGCATCCTCAACGGGACCGAGGCGGCATGGCCGTGGACGCGCAGTGCGTTGGGGATGCGCTGCCCAGCCCGCCCACGTGCGCTCGATGAGGGGCGCAGCGTGGCGTCGTAGTCTTGGCCCCCGCCCGCGGCCTACCAGCCATGCACTGCTAGGCCCTACATGGGAAACGGTCGCGCTCGCGACATCGGGCAGCGCCGATCGGGAAGGCTCTTCAGGAACTCGCGGCGATCGCTGCGACGGTCAGAAGCATGGGGAGCCGCCGCGTGAAACGTGAAAGTGGAGGCGACGATCGGATTCGAACCGATGCATAGAGGTTTTGCAGACCTCCCCCTTAACCACTTGGGTACGTCGCCTCGTGAGGTTGCCGGAAGGGGGCCGGCAGGTGGGCCGCAGCCCGGGGTGGCTGCCCCTCGAGGATTCGAACCTCGGTTAACGGATCCAAAGTCCGCTGTCCTACCACTGGACGAAGGGGCACCGGTCGCACCGCCGGCGGGATGCCGTTCGGCCCGACCGGGCGCTAGACGAGATGTTTGGAGCGGAAGACGGGGTTCGAACCCGCGACCTCAACCTTGGCAAGGTTGCGCGCTACCAACTGCGCCACTTCCGCTCGAGTGAGCACCACAATGGGACCGTCCGGTCCCGTATGGTCTGGGTGATGCTAGCAGAACTGCCCCCCTGGATGAAATTCGCAGCGACCCGCCTGCTCGAGGCGCTCCTGGCTCTGCTCGTCGTGGAGGTGCTCGCCACGGCGTTCATCCCGGCCGTCCTTGGCCTCCACCAGGTGGTCATCACAGACACGAGCATGGCTCCCGCGATCGCCTATGGCAGCCTCGCCTACGAGCAACCCGCCGGCCAGGCGCAGCTCAACAGCGTCATCACCTTCGCGGCCACCGACGGAACTGTCGTCACCCACCGGGTCACTGCCATTCAGTCGACCACGGCGGGCGTCGTCACCGGCTACGTCACCCGCGGTGACGCCAACGACGCGAATGACGCCGACCTGGTCCGCCCCGACCAGCTGCAGGGCATCGTTACGGCCAATGTCAGCGGATTCGGGACCGTCCAGCGTGTCCTGGACGTGACCGCCGTCAAGGTCTTCCTCGGGGCTGTCCTGGTCCTGCTCTTGCTGATCGCCGCTCCTGGCCGGCGCAAGGCGGCCGAATCCACGGAGCCGGGTTGAACGAGGGGTCTGGTGCCGAGAGCCAGAATCGAACTGGCGACACCGCGATTTTCAGTCGCGTGCTCTACCAACTGAGCTATCTCGGCCCGATGGCCTGACCAGGCTGATCGCCCGATGGCGGGCCGAGAATACCACGGCCCACGACCCGGGCGGGCTCCGAACCTAGCTGGCGGCACCCAGGGAGCCGGCGGTATCCGGGTCGAGTGGCGCTTCACCGGTGAGCTGGCGCAGCCGGTTGATCCGGTCGACCAGGGGCGGGTGGGTCGAGAAGAGCGCGCTGGGATTCTCGTTGAGCTTCATCAGCGGATTGTGGAAGTACAGGTGCTGGGTGGCCTTGTTGGCTTCCTTCATCACGACCTTGTCGCCGGCCAGCTTGGCCAGCGCGCTCTCGAGGCCGTGCGGGTTGCGGGTGAGCTCGACCGAGGAGGCGTCGGCCAGGTATTCACGCTGACGACTGACCGCGAGCTGGACAAAGCGGGTGAAGATCGGAGCGAGCACGGCAAGCACGATGGCGATCACGAAGATGATGATCTGGAGGCCACCGCCGCCACTGTTGTTGTTGTCGTTGTTCGAGCGCCGGCCACCGCCGAACCAGAACGTGTAGCGCAGGAAGAACCCCGACAGCATCGCCACGCCGCCCACCAGGACACCCACCAGCAGCGAGAACCGGATGTCATAGTTTCGGACGTGCGAGAGCTCGTGGCCGAGGACGCCCTGGAGCTCTTCCCGGTTCATCACGTTGAGCAGGCCGGTGGTGATCGCGATCGAGGAATGGGCCGGGTCGCGGCCGGTGGCGAACGCGTTCATCGCGTCGTCCTGGATGACATACACGGCCGGCATCGGGATCCCGGCCGCAATCGTCAGCTCACGGATGACGTTGTACAGCTGGGGCGCCTGCTCCTCGCTGACCGGCTTGGCCGACGAAGCCGCCAGGACCAGCTTGTCACCGACGAAATACGACCCAATTGAGCTGAGCGCCCCCAGGATGACCGCGATCACGATCGCCCCGATTGCGCCGGTTCGACTGCCGGTCAGGGCATAGCCGATCGCCGCACCAAGGACCCCCAGCACGAACATCACGATCACCACCAGGAACACGCTGTTCCGGAGGTTGGCGGATTTCTCGCTGTAGAAGGTGGTGCTGGCCATGCTGAACCGATCGCGCGGCGGAGAACCTCCGCCGAGGCGCTAGCGGAGTACGACCTGCGGAACGGCCTGGGCCTCGGGCTCGGCCTCGAAGAACTCGCGCTTCGCGAAGCCCAGCGGGCCAGCCAGCAGCACGGCCGGGAACGTGGCGATCCCGGTGTTGAAGTCGAGGACGGTCGCGTTGTAGTGCTGGCGGGCGAAACCGATCTGGTTCTCCGTCGTGGTCAGCTGCTCCTGCAGGCTGAGCACGTTCTCGTTGGGCTTGAGGGTCGGGTAGTTCTCGACCACCGCGAACAGCGAACGAAGCGTGCCGGTCAGGGCATTCTCGGCCTGGGCCTGCTGGGCGGGGCCCTGGGCGCCGGCAGCAACTGCGGCAGCTCGGGCGTCGGTGACCTTGGTCAGGACGTCCTGCTCAAAGTCCATGTAGCCCTTGACGGCAGCGACGAGGTTCGGGATCAGGTCCCAACGACGCTTGAGCTGGACCGAGATCTGGGAGAACGCTTCGTCCACGCGCAGCCGGCGCTGGACCAGCCCGTTGTAGGTAAGGATGACGAATCCGACCAGCGCCACGATGACGACGATCAGGATGATCAGACCTAAACTCATGGTTCTCCTCGCTCGTGCTGGCCGTGGTACGGCAGCCGCATTCCAATCAGTCTAGCAGTGGCCGCAATCAGCACGATTTGTCGAGAGTACGTTCGGGCCCGTGGCAGACGCTTGTCCGTTGGTCCACCATATAGAGCGTACTCATCACACCAGGGAGGATTCACGTGCCTTCACGACGACTTCTACTCGGGGGCATCCTGCCGGCAGCCGTGCTGGTCCTGGCCGCCTGTGGCAGTTCCGCAACCGCGGCGCCGACGAGCACCCCGGCTACGACTCCTGCGCCCGGGGCCGCCTCGAACAATCCCCTGCCCTCGAGCCTGCTGGGCCTCCTGCCATCGGGGCTCCTCGGCGGCTCCAGCGTTGACCCGAAAACCTTCCTGACGGCCGACGTAGCGAGCTCGATCATCGGCGGAACGGCCACCCTGACGCCTGGCAGCGTGAATACGGGCCCGCTTGGGATCGTGTCCTATACGAATGCCAACGGCGACGACGTATCGATCTTCATCGAGACCCTGCCGGGCGCATTCACCCAATCGGTCATGCAGGCCGCCCTCGCCCAGGCGGGTGCTGCCGGTGATCTCACCCCCATCACTGGACTCGGCGACACCGCCGGCAAGAACGTCGGCGACCATAACGCCACCATCGGCTTCGCCAAGGGCAGCACCCTCGTCATCCTTGAGGCGACATCCGACGCCTCAGCGGGAACGGACCTCGATGCCAAGCTCGAGTCGCTCGCCCAGCAGATCGCCGGCAAGCTCTAGGCGCGGACGGCCGATGAGCGAGCAGTCCGCCGGTCAGGAGACCCTCCGCAGCCTGCGCCGGGTCCGTTCAGTTCGCGACTTCCGACCCGACCCGATTCCGGACCAGGATCTGGTTGAGATCCTCGAGGTGGCTCGATGGACCGGGAGCGGCGGCAACAGCCAGCCCTGGACGTTCGTGGTCGTTCGCGACCGGGCCACCCTGCAAGCGATCGCGGCGGC
>JBBRIV010000003.1:0-28605 GCA_038220425.1 Candidatus Limnocylindrales bacterium | reverse complement strand
GCTCCTGAGCCGGCGCCGTTGCCAACGTCCGATCTGGCGGCTGTCCCCGCCGTCCCGGTGGCCAGGCCCCGGGTCCGCAAGGCCGCCGCCGCCGCCAAGGCACCGGTCAAGGCACCGGTCAAGGCACCGGCCAAGGTCGCCACCACCAAGCCGGCAGCGGTCAAGCCGGCAGTCAAACGGACGCCAAAGCCGGCCGCCGATCTGGCTGCCCCGCCCCGCAGCATCGGGCTGCCCAAGCGACCCCGGCCCGCCCGCAAGACCGCCGCCTCGGCCCGGCTCGACATGGCCCGCCGGATCGTGGCCCTGGCCGAAGACAAGAAGGCCGCCGACATCCTGCTGCTGGACCTGGACGGCCTGACCACCCTGGCCGATGCATTCGTGATCTGCTCGGGCGGCTCAGAGCGACAGCTGGAGTCGATCGCCGAGGGAATCGTGCGGGGCATGCGCGAGGAGGGGATCCGGCCGATCGGCCGCGAGGGCCTGCCCGCCTCGCACTGGATCCTGGTCGACTTTGGCGACGTGATCGTGCATATTTTCACGCCACCCGAGCGCGACTACTACGGCCTGGAAAAACACTGGTCCGAGGCGAAAGCCATCCTGCGGGTCCAGTAGGGGGGTACCAGGCAGGGGGGTACTGATGGGTCATGTCGGCGGTCTCGCATGGCGGCGAGCATCTGAACCCACGGACGCCTCGAGCGCCCCGATCAGAGGTCCTGGATCTGTGTCTCGCCTCCGCGAACGCTGCCCTGCATGCGATCACAAGCTGGTGATCACCCGCTTCGACACGACCTTTCGGCTGCCGGACCGGACGGAGCGCCTGTGCTTCGGCATCCCCGCCGGCCTGTGCGAGGACTGCAGCCAGCTGTACATCGATCCGGATCTGATCGAGCTGCTCGACCTGGGTGACAGCCGCTGCGTCTTTGCGATCGAGAGTGACCTGGTCGTCCAGGAGCAGGCCTGGTCCAGCGCCGAATAGGCGTCAGCTCCGGATCACGAACTCGCTCAACCACAGGGTGAAGCCCAGCTGACGGGCACGCTCGCGTGACCCTCCGATGCCGGCACCTTTGATCAGTGCGTCCAGTTCGAGCAGACCCTCGAGGGCGTGCTCGAGCTCGACCGCCGTCCACTGGCGCGCCTGCGTCTCGAGTGTCCGGGCCCGGAACTCGTGGAGCTTCATCGCCCGGGCGGCCACCTGCAGGGATGCCCCCTCGGCCAGTCGATCGGCCAATTCCAGCAACTCCCGGATCCGGCGGTGGAGCAGGACGATCAGAACTGGTTCGGCGGTCTCGCCCAGGGCTCGTTCCAGGTGATCGGCAGCGTCGGCCCGGCGCATGCCCACGGCATCATTGAGAGCCCACAGCGAGCTCGGGATCACCTCGGGGACGAGCGCCCGGACGTCGTCCTGGCTGAGCTCGCCGTCGAGCCGGTACAGGGCGGCCTTGTCGATCTCCGAAGCGGCCAGCTGGCCCAGCCGGCTGAGGTCCACGTCGCCGTCCCGGACGAAGCCACCGATCCGCTGGGCGAGCAGCTGGGCGGCGCCGTTGCCGATTTTCAGGCCGACAGCGCTCGCCCGTTCGCCGATGAACCGGGTAAGGTTGCCCTGGGTGAGGGCCTGGACCTGGCGGAACTCGCCACCGGCTGCCAGGACCGCGTCGCGCAGGGCCGCCCGACCGGCGTCCAGGGGCTTGCGATCACTGGGCAGGGCCAGGACGGGGTCGACGAAGGCCAGGGCATTGCCCGGCGCAACCACGCTCACGATCTCGAGCAGCGCCTGGCGCCCATCCTTGGAACGAAGCAGCGGCCCGGGCTCGACGATGATCGCGAGGCTGCCACCTCCAAACATCGTGCCCGTGGCGACCCGCTGGCCGATTTCGCCGACGGTCGTCTTGGCACCGGTTTCGCGCCAATGCTCGAGCGGCTCGCCACCGGGTCCGGCCACGCGTTGGCCCAGGCCGAAGGCGGCGGCATCGAGCTGGAACAGGTCGATCCCCAGGTAATAGCCGATCGGCGCGCCGATCGGCGGGCTCATGCCGGCGACCTCCGGGCGGCCTGCAGGGCCGAGCCCGTCCAGGCGAGTCGGCGGACCTGGCCGGGTTCCACCCCGGCCGCCCGACACACGTCGGCTTCCAGGCGCTGGGCTCGCTGCCAGGCCAGTCCGCGCTGCGCGCCGCCCCAACCCCGGCCGTCGCCGTAGCGCCGATCCCAGTCGGCAAAACGCACGGACATCGGGGCCAGCCGTTGGGCGGCTCGCTTGTCGGCGTAGGCCACGATCCGCTCCTCCCGGGTGGCGAACGCCGACCAGGTTTTGTAGCGGGCCTCATCCACCAGCCGTCCGACCGGGTGATTGGCCACGAGCCGGGCCAGCTCGGCGTGCCCCTGCTCGGTCAGCCACGCGGCACTGCCGTCACCGTGGGGGAGGGCGCGGATCGGTGAGTCCGCGGGTAGCTGCTTGCGCAGGATCTTGTCGACGTCGTGGAGGAGCGCAGCGGCCTCGACGGCCCGCCGGTCGACGGCGATTCCCTGGCCCTGGATCCGCAAGGCCAGCCAGCCGGCGACCTCGGCGACTGCTCGCGCGTGACGGAGGGCGCGCGCCGACGGGTTGATCGAAAGGAGGAGTGCCGCGGCCTCCAGCCGGGTCGGGATCGACATCGATCCGATGGTACAGGCCGTCCCCGGTGGCCGGGGTTGCGGCCGGGGTTGCCGAGGCCAGACGAGCGGCGGCCAGGCCGGTCTCGCCGGGTGCCCGCGGTGCTCCGCCGGCCGGGGCGGCGAGCGACGGGGCGACGACCGCGCAGCGGAACGCCCCGACTCCACCTGGCACCGTCAGCGCCGCCGGCGATGTGCTGGCCGGCAGGGCGGATCCTCGGCGCTCGGCCCGGAGGGTCAGCGCGTGCCCGTCGAGGGTGGCTTCGACGCTCCCGTTCTGGTCGGTTCGATAGCCGCGCGCCGCCGGCCTGGATCCGGGCCAGCGTCTCGGGGGCCGGGTGGCCGTACGGATTGACCGCCCCGACCGACACGATCGCAACCCGCGGGCGGAGCGCGGCGAGGAAGGCGCTTGTCGAGGAGGTCCGGCTGCCGTGGTGGGCGACCTTGAGGAGATCCACCCGGGGCAGGCCACGGGCCCGCAGGATCGGATCGATCTCCTCCTCGATATCACCGGCCAACAGGAAGCGCTCCGCCCCGAATGTGCCAAGCAGGACGATCGAGACGTTGTTGATCGAGGTGCCACCGTCTGGAGGTTCACGAGGGACGGCGGCGCGGTCCGGCCAGAGGACCTTGAGCGCGATCGAATCGAGCTGGAGCCCGTCGCCGGTCGAGAGCACCTCCGGTCGCCGAGCCTGCGCGGCCAGGCCCGACCGGAAGGCGTGATAGGCGGGACCTGGTCCGATCATGCCTGGCTCGAAGATCCGTCCGATCCGATAGCTCCGGATGAGCCGGGGCAGGCCGCCGGCGTGGTCCTCATGGGGGTGACTGAGGATGAGGATGTCGATCCGCCGATCCCAGGGCGGAATCCGGGCGTCAAGCTGCACGATCAGGCGATCCGGGTCCGGCCCGCCGTCGATCAACATGCGCCCGCCCCGATCGCCTTCGACGAGGATCGCATCGCCCTGGCCAACGTCCAGGACGGTGATGTGGATTCGTCCATCGGGCCGCGCGGCCAACCCGGCCGCCATGACCGTCAGGGCCAGGGCGATTGCCCCCAGCCCCAGGCGGGTGACCCGGCCAGGGTGCCACGGAGCTGCTACTGGGTGCTTCACGCTCTGGCCAACCCGCTGCCGATGGCCCGCAGATGCCCGATCGATGCTCGCCCGCAAGCAGCGAGGCCCACGAGCCCCGTTGCGAGCAGTGCGGCGGCGACATTCCAGGGCGGGACCAGGGTGATGCTGGCAAATGGCAGGCTCGCGGCGGCCCGGACCAGCCCGATGACCAAGCCCAGGAGCGCCCAGGCCGGCAAGCCAAGCACGCTGACGATGGGCTGGGGCAGGCCGGCCGCTCCGAGCCAGCCGGCGCCCAGGGCGAGCGCACCAGCGGCCATGGCCGGGGGCACGAGCGGGATGATCACGAGGTTGGCGATGGGCGCCACGAGCGCCAGCCGGCCGAACGTCAACAGGACCAGGGGCAACGTGGAGGCTTCTGCCGCGAGCGAGATCGCCAGGCTCTCGGCCAGCCAGCCGGGCAGGCGGTGACCGCGGACCATCCGCAGACGCTCGGTCAGCGGCGTCGCCCAGCCGATCAGCCCGGCGGTCGCCAGGCCTGACAGCGCGAAGCCCGGATCCGAGACCGTGGCCGGTTCGAGCAGGAGCAGGACCAGGACGGCCCAGCCGAGGGCAGCCAGGGCCGGCCCGGACCGGCCGCCTGCCCGGGCGGTCAACCCGATGACCGCCATCACGGCCGCCCGGTTGACCGATGGCGAGGCACCGGCGACGAGGGCGTAGCCAACGATCGCGCCGAGCATGATCACGGTTCGCGTCCGGGTTCCGACTCGGCTGCCCAGGAGCGCCCCGACCAGGGCGGCCACGATGGCGATGTTCCAGCCGGAAATAGCCACGATGTGCGACACGCCGGCCGTCGTGAAGGCGGCCGCCAGGTCCCGGTCCACCCGCTCGCGCAGGCCGATCAGGATTCCGCTGGCGAGGCCGGATTGGGGCTCGGGCAGGGCCCGGGTGAGCACGTCGGCCGAACCCTGCCGGACCTGATCGAGGAAGCCCTGGGGTCCATCCGGTCCCGCCAGCAGGTCGAGGGTGGGGGAGCGCAGTGAGCCAACCGCCCCGATCCGCCGGAGATAGGTGCCGAACCCGTCGTCGCCGGGCGGACGGATTGACCCGCCGACGGCAATCCGATCGCCCGGACCGACCTCCGGATAGCGCGGCAGGAGTGCCTCGACCCTCAGCCCAGGCCCGCTGTCGGTGCCCGCCGCGTGGACGCGGATCAGGGCAATCTGTTCGGCGGCCCGGGGCGATCCCACGCTCTCCACGATCGCGACCCGGCGGCCGGCGCCGGCGCTGATGGCCGCCACGTCGACGGCCGTCAGCCCGGCCCCACCGAGGGTTGCCCGGCCAAGGAGCAGGAGCGCCCCGAGTGACACCAGGGCGACGCTCCGGCCGCGCGTGCCGGGTAGCCCAGCCTCTCGGCTCATGAACCGGACGGCGATCGCCAGGGCCAGGAATAGGCCTGCCGTCAGCGTCGCGGCGACGGTCGGCTGGCCACCAGCGCCCGCCGCGAGGGATCCGGCCACGGCTCCCAGTGCCAGCCAGCCATTGCGCGGCATGCGCGGCCGCTCGAGCATCAGCTGTCAGTGAACCGTGACGAGCTTCTGGATCCGGGCGTACTCGGCGGGACCCACCAACTTGCGCGTTCGCAGGTCCGCCACCGACTGGAACGCCTCCTTCAGGCGGGACGCGATGATCCTGGCCACGGTGACCGGGCCAACGCCGGGCAGCGCGTCCAGCTGGGCCGCCGTGGCCCGGTTGAGGTCGACCGGTCCGCTCGGCAGGGGCGGGCTGGAGGCACCCGGCGAGCGGCCCGGGGCACTGGTTGGGGCAGGGTCGCCACGCGCTGGCACGAGGATTCGATCGCCGTCGGCGATACGTGCCGCGAGGTTGAGTTCAGCGGTCGCCCGGGCGATGTCGACCCGTGGCCCGTAGCCTCCGGCTGCCGCGATCGCATCGGCGACCCGGGTCCCAGCGGCCAGGTGATAGAGCCCGGGGTGGGCGACGGCGCCGGCGACCTCGACGACGAGCTCGGTCACCGCGAGGGACCCACCGCCTGCCGCGCTCGGTCCGTCTGGCCGCTGGCCCGCCGCGCCGCCACCGTCCCCGCCGGCCACAACGCTGCCACTGCCCGCCCCGGACGGCAGGGCGGCGCTGTCGGCGCCGGTCGCGTTGACACTGACAACCGACGATCCGTTCGATCCGGCCAGGATCACGATGCCGGCGAGGGTCACGGCAAGGCCCAGGCCGCCGGCCAGAAGCCACTGGCGCGGAGATCGCCGCAGCCGATCAGCGCTGGGCGACGCGGGCTCCGCCGGTGGGGCGCCCAGGTCCTCCAGCGCGCGCCAGGGTGATGTGGTTCGATCCATGGACCTCTCCCCGGCGGGATCGAGGTGACACGGCGGGGGTTCCGGCTTGGCCGGCTCAGACCGGCTGGGTTACATCCACTGCGGTGGGGGCACTTCCGGTCCGCAGTGGATGTGGTCCGAACCCTATCGGCGGCCGCTTAGCTGCGGCTTATCGCGATTCGACGATCCGCCAGGCGACCCATTCATTGCCGTCCCACCAGCGTTGCCAGGTCTGGCCGTCGCGACCGAGCGCCAGCACGTCGAGTCGGTCCGGACCGCTAGCCGCGGCAGCCGGCGTGGACGAGGCCAGGAGATCGCCGCCGAGCGACTCCCAGGGATGCCAGTTCGTGCCGTCCCAGTAGCGATCCCAGAGCTGCCCGTCGTCGAAGATCGCGAAGACCTCCATGGGCTCGTCGCCCCAGGCCGTGACGGCCGGTAGCGATGCCAGCCGGCCGCCGAGATCCAGCGGATCGGACCAGGCGCCGTCCTGCAGCCGGGCATGCATGAGCGCCCGGTCCGGGCCTACCCAGAATCGGTCGAGACGGCCGCCGGCCCGGGCGACCGCGGCGATTCCGGCCAGGCCTGGCTGATCGCTCACTTCAGGAGCAGCGGCTTGACTTCGGTGATCAGGCGGGTCATCGATTCTTCGTCATAGGACGCCGGGAAGCCGGCGATCAGGTGCGATCGCCCCATCTCGACGAACGGTGCCAGCTCCGCCGCGACGTCCTCGGGCGTGCCGACCGGCTGGTTCTCCCAGGCCTTGGCCCGGCCATTGCGTTCGAACAGGGCCGCCGCCACCTTGCGGGCGTCCTCGCGCGAGTCCCGAATCACCATCACGCCCAGGCCGTGAGTGCGCTGGATCGTGTCGAAGTCGCGGCCCACCGTGGCGCAGTGCTCGCGCAGGATGTCGTCCTTGCGCTTGACCGTGGCCAGGTCTCCGCCCATGTCGTGCATGTCGGCATACCTGGCAACAAGCTTCAACGTCACCTTTTCGCCGCCGCCGCCGATCAGGATCGGCAGGTGCTTCTGGACCGGCGCGGGATCGTTCCGGACGGACCTGGCCGAATAGCGCGGTCCAGCCGCGCTGGGTTCGGTTCCGTCGAGCATCCCGCGCAGGATCGGCAGGGCCTCGCCCAGCCAGCGCAGCCGCTCAGGCGGACCATCACCGTAGCGCAGGCCATAGGCGATGTGCTCGGTCTCGAACCAGGCTGCCCCGATCCCAAGGACAGCCCGGCCGCCGCTAATCTGGTCGAGGGTGGTGGCCAGCTTGGCCGTCAGGCTGGGCTCGCGGAACGTATTGGCGCCGACCATCAGGCCCAGGCTGACCTTCGAGGTGACCCCAGCCCAGGCTGTCAGGGTCAGCCAGCCCTCCAGGATGGGACCGTCGGCCGAACCCACGATCGGATACAGGTGGTCCCACGTCCAGAGAGAGTCATAGCCCAGCTGGTCGGCCCGCTGACCGGCCGCGAGGAGGTCCGGCCAGGTCGTGTACTGGTTCCAGCAGAGTGCCCCGAATTTGAGTTCAGTCATGGCCCCAGTTTAGGGCTTGGCGACCGTGAAGCTCCCGAGGCCCTGGCCGGTCGTATCGCCCGGGTAGGCATCGCCCGGGAAGGTATACAGGGGATGTCCCTTGTAGCTGACCTGGGTTGTCCCGTCGGCGCGCTTGAACGTCGCGAACTGGCCGTGGACGCCCGGGCCAGCGCTGACCTTGGTGCCGGCCTTGACCAGCACGGCCGGCCAGTTGGCAAGGCACGAGCCGGCGCAGCTGGAGTGGTTCGTTCCGTCGCCGGAGCTGACGTAGAAGGTCAGCTGGTCCGATCCGGCGAGGACTGCGCCCAGGCTCGTCATCTCGGTCCGAATCACCAGGCTTGGGGCGGGCGGTGGTGACTTGGTTGGCTGCGGCGTGGGCCTGGACGTTGGCTTGGCGGTTGCCTTGGGCGGCGCTGGTGCCGACGGTGGAGCGGTCGCCGGCTGGGCGGTCGTTCCGGGCGAGCCGATCGCCGATGCCTGGGGTGACAGTGATGCCGTCCCGGATGTGTCGCCGGCCGAAGCGGCCGCCGCTGGGCTGGAGGTTGATCCGGCGGCAAGGTCGGATGTGGCCGGCTGGCTCGTGGCGGCAGCCGAGCAGGCCGCCGCGACGAGGATGGTCAGGAGCAGGCCGGAGACCGCCCGACGGCCGAATCCGTGTCGTCCGTCCATCGCCTAGTAACCCGACCGTCCGCCGGTCGTGCAGGCAGCCAGCACAAGGGCGATACCGAGGGTGACCAGCATCCGCGGGTCCAGCAGGGAGCGTAATCGGCGAGCAGTGATCTTCATGCTCCCCGGTACGCGCCGCTGGTTCAGGCGGTTTCGGCCACCGCGCATTCGTCCAGCGACCGGGCAATGCGCAAGGCCGTTCGACCGGTGATCAGGGCAACCTGGGCGGCCAATCGGCGGGGCGCTCCCGGCTGGCCATCTCGCTGGGTCGCCCGGTAGAGGGCTGCTTCGCGGGCAAGCTCGGCCAGGTCGGCGTCGATGATCCGCTCGCCGGCCAGCCGGCGTGCCTCCAGGTAGTAGAAATTCGGCCACATGGCAATACCTCCGGATTTAGTTGTGATGACTCTGGTCGTCGCTGTAGCCAGGTCGGCTGTCAACACCGGCAGCTCCAGCCGCCAGGCCCATCAGGACCAGGATCGCCACGAATCCAACCAGGACCGACAGACCAAACCATGCATCCATCGCAACCTCCTGAATAACCTGTATCTGCTTCTTTACTGGTTACTCGGAGAATAGGCCCTTGCGCGTAACCTGTCAAGCCCTTTATAGTGGTTATCGTGACTGGATCCACACCGAGCTCGAGCGTCGATCTCGAGACCACGCTCGACTTCATCAATACCTTTGGCCTGTCCCGCGGACAGCACTTCGACGACTTCGAATCAACGCGGGTCGCGCTCGATTGGTTGCATCAGCGGACGGGTCTCGAGCCTGCCGGGGTGCCCCACCCGGAGGCCGCCCTGGCCCGGATCAATGCCGCCCGAGAGGCGTTCCGCGAGGTGTGGGACGCTCTGGCCGAGGATCGGCCGCCGACGACCGGCGCGATCGAGGAGGTCAATCGGGTCCTTCGCCATCGCTCGCTCCTGGAGCTCCAGGACGCGCCCACCGAATCCGACCGATGCGGCCTGCGCCTGGGCAGCCGGTTCAGCGGCGACGAACTCGACTGTGCCCTGGCGGAGCTGGCCGAGCCGCTCGTTCGGACGGTCGGGAACGGGGCTTCCGAGCTTGCCCGGATCTGCGCCAACGACGAGTGCCGCTGGGTCTTCTTCGACTCGTCGCGGACCCACCAGCGGCGCTGGTGCGACATGGCCAGTTGCGGCAATCGGGCCAAGGCAGCCCGCCACCGGGCCCGCGCCCGGGGCGAGTAACGGGCGGGGCCTCAGCCCTCGCGAACGACCAGGTTCACGATCCGGCCACCGGCGTGGATCACCCGGTCCGGCGTTCGTCCGGCGAGCAGCTCCTGGACCCGGTCGCGGGCGAGGACCAGCCGCTCCAGCTCAACCTGGTCGATCCCGGCCGCGACGGTGATCCGGTCGCGGACCTTGCCGTTGACCTGGATCGGGACTTCGCGGGTCTCGGTGGCCGTGGCGGCCTGGTCCACCGCGGGCCACCATTCGGTATGGATCGAGGACTCGGCCAGGCCGGCCGCTGAGCGCCGCCGATTCCAGAGCTCATCGGCGATATGCGGCGCGGCCGGCGCCAGCATCACCAGGAGCAGGCCGATCGCCTCGTCCCAGGCCGGCCCGCCGGCCAGTTCAGACCCGCGGTAGCGGAACAGGCTGTTAGCCAGCTCCATCAGGTGGGCGACCATCGTGTTGAACCGATAGCCCTCGTATTCCTCGGTCACCACCCGCAGTGTCCGATGGGCGGCCATCCGGATCGCCCGTTCGCCAGCCGCGGCATCCTCGCCGGCCGGGAGCTTGCCCGAGTCGGGGTCGCCGCCCTCCAGGCCGTGCGGGTCGAGGGCCAGCGTCCAGACCCGATTCAGGAAGCGATGGACCCCGCCGATGCCGGTGGGGCTCCACGGCCCGCCCTGGTCCCAGGGGCCCATGAACATCAGGAAGAGTCGGATCGTGTCGGCGCCGTAGCGCGCCACGAGGTCGTCCGGGTCCTGGACGTTGCCCCGTGACTTGCTCATCCGCTCACCGTCGGCACCCAGGATCTGGCCCTGGTTGAACAGTCGCAGGAACGGCTCACCCTGCTCGACCAGGCCTACGTCGCGCATCATCTTGGTGATCTCGCGGGCATACAGCAGGTGCATGACCGCATGCTCCGCGCCGCCGGTGTACTGGTCTACCGGCGTCCACTGGGCGACCAGGGCCGAGTCGATCGGGCCATCGTCCTTGTGCGGCGCCAGGTAGCGGAACCAGTACCACGACGAATCCATGAACGTGTCCATGGTGTCCGACTCGCGCTGGGCCGGCCCGTCGCAGCTCGGGCAGCTCACGTTCAGGAATGCGGCATCGCGGCTGAGCGGATTGACCCCGCTGCCGGCGTAGTCGACGTTGTCGGGCAGGAGGACCGGCAGGTCGGCTTCGGGCACCGGCACGATCCCGCAGCGCTCGCAGTGGATCACTGGGATCGGCGTGCCCCAGAAGCGCTGTCGACTGAAGCCCCAGTCGCGCAGGCGGTAGGTGACCGTCGCCTTGCCTGCGTCGCGCTCGCCGAGCCAGGCCACGATCTCGCCGAACGCCGCGGCGGCCGGCCGGCCGCTGAATGGTCCGGAGTTGACCAGCACTTCGTCGGCAGCGTGCTCGACGAAGGCGCTGGTCAGGACGGCGTCGGGATCGCCGTCGGCGGGCATCACGACCTTGACGATCGGCAGCCCGAAGCGGCTCGCAAAGTCGAAGTCGCGCTCGTCGTGCGCCGGGACGGCCATGATCGCCCCGGTCCCGTACGAGCCCAGTACGTAGTCGGCCACGAAGATCGGAATCCTGGCTCCGTTCACCGGGTTGATGGCGTCCGCGCCCAGGGCAACACCCGTCTTCTCGCGATCCGCCGCCAGCCGGTCGATCTCCGTCCGATCAGCCGCCTGGGCCAGGTAGGCGTCGACGTCGGTCCTGCGCTCCGGCGCGGTCAGGGTGGCCACGAGCGGATGCTCCGGGGCAAGGACCATGAACGTGGCGCCGAAGAGCGTGTCCGGGCGGGTCGTGAAGACACGCAGCGCGTCACCCCCGGCATCGTGTGCCGACGGAGCGGTGGTGAACGTGACCTCGGCACCTTCGGACCGGCCGATCCAGTTCGTTTGCATCGTCCGGATCGGGTCCGGCCAGCTCAGGCCGGTAAAGTCGAGCAATTCATCGGCGTAGCGGGTCACCCGCAGGTACCACTGGTCGAGCTCGCGCTTCTCGACCCGGGCTCCACAGCGCCAGCAATGGCGGTCGACGCCCTCGACCTGCTCGCGTGCGAGCGTCCCGTCGTTGGGACACCAGTCAACCGACGACTTCTGGCGATAGGCCAGGCCGGCCTTGAAGAACTCGAGGAACAGCCACTGATTCCAGCGGTAGTACTCCGGTTCGCAGGTGACAACCTCGGCGCCCCAGTCGAATGTCGTGCCCATGCTGCGCAGCTGGACCCGCATCTTCTCGATGTTCTTCATCGTCCAGGTGCGCGGGTTGACCCGGTTCTTGATCGCGGCGTTCTCGGCGGGCAGGCCGAAGGCGTCGAAGCCGATCGGCATGAACACGTTCTCGCCGTGCATCCGGTGGAATCGGGCGATCGCGTCGGTCGGGGTCTTGGCATACCAGTGGCCGATGTGCAGGTCGCCCGAGGGGTAGTCGTACATCGTCAGGACGTAGAACCTGGGGCGGCTGGTGTCGGCCAGGTCGGTCCGATGGAGGCCCAGCTCATCCCAGCGAGCCTGCCAGCGGGGCTCGATCTCGGTGGGTTGATAGCGCTCGATTCGGGCTCGGTCGCTCACATCGGGCCTCGAAGTGCCGCTCGTCGGGGGTAGTTGGTGGAGCTGCGGGGATTCGAACCCCGGACCTCTTGCATGCCATGCAAGCGCTCTGCCAACTGAGCTACAGCCCCGCCGTGGGACGCGCAGTATACCAACTGGATCGCCGCCGATCCCGGACGGCCCTGGCCGTTCGATTCATGCCCGCTGTCAGGCACATGTCAGGCGCCCTCCATAGACTCGGTCGCCATGGCGCAGGTCAATCCGAATCCGGCGGGCTGGACCCGTCGACGGTTCCTTTCCGCGGGCGGTGTGCTGGTCGTAGGTGCCGCGCTGGGCGGCCTGGCCATCGAGGTTCAGGCCACCGGCGGCAACCCCAGTTCGTCCACGGCCCCAGGTGCGGGTTCACCACTACCCGTCGCAAGGCGGCGCTATCGCTCCCGGCCCGACCTCAGCTCGGCCCCCGTTTCGGTGGCTTCGCCGCTCGGTTCGGTCGCCCTCGGCCTGGTCTTCCTGACCCCCAACAACGGCCTTCCGCCCGATGGCCTGCTGATCGCCGACAACACCGGCAAGCCGGTCTGGATTCGACCGGACACCGGCTCGAATGCCGCCAACTTCGGGGTGGCCACGTATCGGGGCAAGCCAGTCCTGACCTGGTGGGAGGGCAGTGTCAACGGCGGCTACGGGTCGGGTCAGCTGGTGATCATGGATGAGACGTACAGCGAGGTCCTGCGTCTGGGCGCCGGCAACGGTCGCAAGGCCGATATCCACGAGTTCCAGATCACCCCGGCCGGAACGGCCCTGGTCCTGACCGACGGCGGCGTTCCGGATCCGGCCGGCGCGTCGCCCGGGCCGTGGCAGAACTGGGACTGCATCATCGAAGAGGTCGATATTGCAACCGGCAATGTCCTGTTCGAGTGGCACAGCGCCGACCACATCCCGGCCGATGAATCGGTCCTGGCGCCACCCTCGCCAACGGCCAGCCCAAGCACCAACGCCACGCCGGCCGGCGTGGCACCCCTGGCCACGACGGCGGCGCCCAGCCAGCCGGTCTATGACTCGGTCCATGCCAACGCGATCGAGCTCGACAGCGACGGCAACTTCCTCGTGTCGGCCCGCAACACGTCGACGATCTACAAGGTCGATCGAGCCACCGGAGCCATTCGCTGGCGGCTGGGCGGCAAGAAATCCGACTTCACGATGGGCCCCGGAACCACCTTTGCCCTGCAGCACGATGCCCGCCGCCACCCCGACGGCAGCCTGACGATCTTCGACGACGGCCAGGCTCCGGGGACGACGTCGCGGGCGATTGTCCTGGATGTCGACGAGGTGGCGATGACAGCCAGCCTGGTCCGGTCCTACGCCCACCCGCGTGCCAAGCTGGCCACGAGCCAGGGCAACATGCAGGTCCTGCCCAACGGCAACGTTTTCGTTGGCTGGGGCAGCACCGGCTACGCCTCGGAGTTCGCGGCCGACGGCAAGCTCGTATTCGACGCTGACTTCCACGGTTCGACCCAGTCCTATCGCTGCTTCCGGTTTCCGTGGGTCGCCCAGCCAGTCGAGGCCCCGGCGCTGGCCGTTGATTCGCCAACGGACGGCTCGACAACCGTGTATGCCAGCTGGAACGGCGCCACCGAGGTCGTGACCTGGGCAGTCCTGGGTGGCCCCGACGCGAACCACCTGGTTCCGCTGGGCACCTTCCCGCGGACGGACTTCGAGACGAGCATGGCGGCGAAGGCCGCCAGCGGCCTGCTCGTGGTCCACGCCCTGGACGCAACCGGTGCGATCCTGGGCAGCTCGCCGGCAGTCACGATCCCGGACTGACGTCCTGCGCGGCCGGCGATCCGGCGAATCGATGGGCTCGATAGTCCGTCCGGGTCAGTCGTCTTCGAGGCGCGCCGTGTGGCACCATCCGCGAGTGATCGTGCGCGTGCCCGCCAGGTGACCAGCCGGACTGAAGAAACCGCTGAGCTTGCCCTGCCCGGCGGCCAGCTCGAGTACATCCTGCGCCGCTCGACGCGGGCGCGCCGGGTGCGGGTCACGGTCGATCCATTGCGCGGCGTGATCGTCACGGTGCCGGCCCGCCGGCCCGGGTCGCGCGATGCCCTCGCCTCGGTCGAGCCGTTCCTGCGCGAACGGGAAGGCTGGATCCGGACCCACCTGGATCGCCAGGCTCACCAGCGATCCCGGGTCGCCGGCCTGACCGCCGGCCTCGCGGCAGGGGAGTTGCGCGACGGGGCCCTGCTGCCCTATCGCGGCCGGGCCCACCGAATCCGGCTGGTCGGGCCGAGCAAGGAGCTGACCCGCTCGATGGTCCGGATCGAGGACGCCGACGTGCTGGGTACGAGCCGCACGATCATTCTCGAGCTGGCCACCCGCGATCGCCGCCGCCCGGCCCGGATTCTCGAGGCCTGGCTGCGCGGCCGGGCCGTGATCCACATCGAGTCGGCCATTGCCCGTCACGCGCCGGGCCTCGGCGTCCAGCCCTCGGCCGTCGTGGTCCGCGACCCGCGCAGCCGCTGGGGCAGTGCCTCGCGGACCGGCCGCGTGGCCCTCAGCTGGCGGCTCATCCTGGCCCCGCCCGAGGCCCTCGAGACGACCGTCGTCCATGAGCTCTGTCACCTGCGCGTCTTTGGCCACGGCGCCTCGTTCTGGGCACTCGTGGGCTCGCGCCTGCCCGACCACATTCGCTGGCGGCGTTGGTTGCGCGATCACGCGGTGGAGCTCCACGCCGTCCT
This sequence comes from Candidatus Limnocylindrales bacterium, assembly GCA_038220425.1. GTDB lineage: Bacteria > Chloroflexota > Limnocylindria > Limnocylindrales > CSP1-4 > Palsa-1033. Next base: position 13,880 of record JBBRIV010000003.1, on the reverse strand, counting down.
GGCCGAGGATTCCGCCCGAGACTGAACAGGGCGTGGCACAGTTGGGGGACTGCCCGTCGTTCGACCTGGGCGGTTGCCCGGAAGGAGCCTCATGTCCGCGGTCATCCGCCTCAACCACGCCGTCCTGTATGTCCGCGATGCCGGCGCGTCCGCCGACTTCTATCGGGATGCGTTCGGATTCGTGGAGGTCGGTCGCGAATTCGGCGGCCAGGCCGTGTTCATGCGCTCGTCCACGAGCGACTCGGACAACCATCACGACCTGGGGCTGTTCTCGGTCGGCGCTGCCGCAGCGCGCCCGCCGCGCGGTTCGACCGGCCTGTATCACCTGGCCTGGGAAGTGGCCACGATCGAGGACCTGGCCAGCACCCTTGAGCATCTCTCGGGCGTCGGCGCCCTGACCGGGGCGAGCGACCACGGCGTCTCCAAGTCGCTCTACGGGCGCGACCCCGACGGAATCGAGTTCGAGGTGATGTGGCGGGTGCCGCGCGAGGACTGGGGTGACTACGAGGAGCGCGGCGTGGTCCTGCCGCTGGACCTGGCGGCCGACCTCAAGCGCTACGGCACGAAGGCCGCGGCCGGGTAGTTGGTGGAGATGAGGGGACTCGAACCCCTGGCCTCCGCGATGCGAACGCGGCGCTCTGCCAGCTGAGCTACATCCCCACTGGGGGTCGAACCGGGCGGCGATTTCCCGCGCCCCGGGACCGGCGCCGAGTGTAGCAGAGGCCGCCGCGTGGTCCGGCCGGTCAGCCGGCTCGAGAGGCTCGGCGGCTCGTCCCGGTGCCTAGATCTTCCCGAATATCCACCCGGGTAGTGGTATGGAAGAATTCGGTCGATTCCGGCTCACGTCGTCCGTCTTGACGACGGATCTGTGCACGGACACGTTGTTCGGGCGCAGGATTCGCCCGTCCTGGGGCCAAGCTTCTTCCTTAGCACTCCTCCGGCGGATATTCCAGAAGAACCGCGTGGCGTGGGAGCCGCAGGCGGGGCGCAGTCGGGGCCGCCGCGTGGTCTGGCCGGTCAGCCGGCGTCGACCACGCAGAAGCGGTTGCCCTCGGGGTCGGCCAGGATGATGTAGTCGGCGTCGGGCGGGCGCCTGTCCCAGTGGACCTCGGTGGCGCCCAGGCCGATCAGGCGAGCGACCTCGGCTGCCTGGTCCTCGGCGTACAGGTCGAGATGGATCCGCGGCGGAACCGCTGCGCTGGAGTGATGCTGGTCGAGCGAGACGTTCGGCCCGACGCCGTCCCTGGGTCGAAGCAGGACGAAATCGTCGCTGTCGCCGTCGCGCGCCACGTAGTCGAGGGCTGCGCTCCAGAACGCGGTCTGGCGCTCCAGGTCGGTCACCCGGATGACGATTGAACCGATCCGAATCATCCCGGCAAGTGTACAAGTCGAGGGTGGCCAAACGGGCCTTGGCAGCCATCTGGCCATTGACAATACAGAACATATGTTCGATGATCCATTGCCCATGACGAGCCTTTCCCCGGACGTTTCGGCCGCTCTTGCATCCCTCCGGACGCGCTGGGGGGCGGCAGCTCCGCGGGTGATCGGCTCGCTCGCGATCGCCCCCGAGCTGGACACGGATTCGGCGCCAACGAGGGAATCGGCCGACGCTGATCGGGTGATCGGGACCGGGTTTGCCGCGCTCGATGCGATCCTCGGGCCGGGCGGAGTGCCTCGCGATGCAGCGGTCGCGCTGTGCGGGGAGCCATCCAGCGGTCAGACCACGCTCGCCCTGCAGCTCGTGGCCGCGGCCCAGGCCGGTGGCGCGATGGCCGCCTGGGTGGACCTTGCCCGGAGCCTGGACCCGGTCGAGGCGGTGACCCGCGGGGTTCGCCTGGAGTGGCTCGTCGTCCTGCAACCAGCCTCGCCGGACGAAGGCATTGCCATGGCCGGCTCGCTCATTGCCGGGCGCTCGGTCGATGTCCTCGTGATCGACCTGCCGGCCGATACCCAGCCGTTGCGGGCCGCCCAAACCGGCGAGCCGACCGGCACACAAACCCGCGCGTGGACCGGCCATCCACCGAAACGTCCGCCCAGCCTGGCCAACCGGTTCGAACGCCTTGCCGCGCTCGCCCGGCGGGCCGGTGTCCTGTTCGTCGTGCTCGAGCCGCCGGGACTCGGCCGGGAGCTGACGGCGGCCGTCGCTGCCTCCACGGCGCTCCGACTGCAGCTGGCCCGTCGATCGTGGATCCGGCTCGGCCGGGACGTCGTCGGCCAGCGCAGCGAGGTGCTCGTCGGCCGGAACCGCTTCGGGCCAACCGGCCGCAGAGCGGAGATCCGGATCCTGTACGCGGAGGGCGGCGGCCGGGACGCCTGCCTCCAGCGCGAAGCGCTCCTGCGCGAGCGGCTCCTGGTCGAGCCGCCGGGCCCGAGCGCCACCACCCACGCCCCCATCAGCCTCCAGTCACGGACTCACGATCGTGCGACGTCTCCACCTGCTCTGGACCCACCTGCCGCTCCGTCTCGCCCGGGCTCGCTCCACCTCGTTCCCGACCGGGCCGGTAGTCCTGGGCGGTCAACCCTGGATCCAGGGGACCGTCCTCGACGTGAACCCGGCCGCGATCGAGCTCGGCGTTCGCCGGGGGATGCCACTCGGGAGCGCGCACCGGCTCGCCCCTGAAGCCACCTTCCTAGACCCCGAGCCGGAGCTGGACGCTGCGGCGATCGAGGCGGCGCTCGAGCGGCTGGCGACCTTCAGCCCGGGAGTTGCCGGGGTCGACGATCCCGCCGATCCGGCATTCGGCCTGCTCGAGGTCCAGGTCGACGGCCTCGAGCGGCTGTGGGGCGCCGAGCCGGTTCTGGCCAACCGCCTGGTCGAGGCGCTCGGCCCGATCCTGCCCGGATTGCCCCGGGTGGGCCTTGCCGGGACGCGCTTTGCCGCGACCGTGGCCGCCGCGCTGGCCGAGCCGGGTGCCCAGGCGACGCTGATCGTCGGCCCGGGTGATGAGTCGATCTTCCTGGGACCACTGCCGGCCGGCCTGCTCACGCCCGACGAGGAGGTCCGCGCCCGGCTCGGCCGGTTCGGGCTGCACCGGATTGATGCGGTGGCCGGGATCCCCCGGTCAGCCCTGGTCGCCCGCTTCGGTGAGGAGGGCGCCCGGATCCATGCCCGGGCGACCGGCGAGGAGCTCGAGCCGTTCCGGCCGCGCCGGGCACCCGAGCGGCTGCGCCTGGGAATCGGCCTCGAGCCGCCGATCGAAGAGCTCGAACCGCTTCGATTCGTCCTCCACCGGTTGACCGCCGCGCTCGTCGACCAGCTCGTCGCCCGGGGCGCGGCAACCGGGCGGGTGGAGCTCCGGCTCAGCCTGGATCCGGCCTTCGCCCGGCGCGGCAGCCCGACGGAGATGTCCGTGGAGCAGCGCCTGCCCGAGCCGTCGTCGGAGACCGAGGCGATCGAGCGGCTCCTCTTCGCCCGGCTGGAGCGCGACCCGCCATCGGTGGCGGTCAGCCGCCTTGAGCTGGAGCTGTCCGAGGTGGCGCCGGCGAGCGGCCAGCAACTGGCCCTGTTCATCCCCCAGGCGAACCGGGTTGCCCGGCTGCGCTGGCAACTCGCCCGGCTGGCCCTGGCCTTCGGCGATGACCGGGTCGGGCGAGTCGAGCTGGCCGATCCCGAGGCTCCGCTGGCCGAAGGCCGCTGGACCTGGCACCCGGTCGAGATCGCCCGATGAACCGAGGCTCGTGCGCTGTCCCGTGGCGCCCAGCCGGGGTAGCCCGATGACCCGCCTCCTGCGCGAGCATCCGGCGATCGACGCCGAGCTGGACCCGGCCGGCCGCCTCGTCGCATTTCGCTGGGCCGGCCGGCGCGAGGCCGTCGAGGTGTGCAACCGCTGGCGGGTCGACGAAGCATGGTGGCGCCAGCCGATTGCCCGCGACTACTTCAAGGTCGTCGGCGCCAACTGGCTGGCCCTGGTCTACCTCGACCGCCTCGACGGCTCATGGCACCTGGAGCGCGTCTACGACTGAGGGTTCGGTGCCAGGGGCCGGGGCGCGCATCGGTTCCGCGCCCCGGTTTGGTGTCCAACTCGCCCCGGATCGCCGTCCCACGCGCCCCAAATTGACATCTACCGCCACCAGCCGCGCTATGGTCCGATGACGTGCCGATCCGCGGCTTGACCACCTTCAACGAGGCCAAGTCGTGCACGAATCTGGCCCCGCCCTACACCCGGCTCGCCCTACCAGACCCGCGACCGACCATAGCGAGGCTGGTAGCGGTATCTGTCCAGAGCAGCCGCCGGGGGGGGGGGTGCCCAGGAGCCGGTCACTAGTGAAGATTCGACCCCGGCGCTCGGGTCAAGTGCGGCCGAGGATCCGATCGACGATCTGGTCGATATGCCATACAGCTGCCGGTTCCAGATGCCCAGCCTCCTCAATGGTCGACGGCCGCAGAACGCCGCGTTCGTAGATCTTCCAGGCATCTCCTGGCAGGATGGGACGAACCGAATACGGCGGTGGCCAATCGTCGCCTTCGCCCGAGTCGGACCCAACCACGGCGAGCCCGCGCAGGTCTGCTTCGTAGATCCCAACCGCGAATGCGACGTCGACCCAATGGGCGGCGACTCGGACACGCCATAGATGCCGCCATAGATGCCGCGATAGATGGCTATGGAGGCATCCCGCAAAACGCGCGCATAACCAACTCGGGCCTCCGGAAGGTCGATTCCGAACTACCGTCCCGAAAGTTGGCCGCCGTCTCATCGAACGATGGTAGCCAGCCGAGCCGCCAGCTCGTGGCCGGCCACGACGTCTGACTTGGGCATCGGGCGGCGCTTCGCGCCTACTTCGGGATGTTGCCCACGACGAACAGGGCGACCAGGCCGATCAGCACGCCGGCCAGGCACAGCGCGCCGATCACGTCCCGAATTCGAAGATGCATCGCGGCCTACTGTACCCGGCGGCTTGGCCCGATGCGCCGCCCTGGTTCAACCCGCCGCCGGTCCTGCCCCAATTCTTCTCGAATATTCGTGGGCGGAGTACAAACGAAGAACGGAGGCGCTGCGGGGGTCGAATTTGGCGCCGGGCAGGCCAGTCCATGCACGAATTGCTGGGCGCAGTCCGCCAAATTCTGGAAACGACGCCGCGATCCTTCTCGAGGACTACACCCACGAATATTCGAGAAGAACGGCGTGGCGCGCAGGCCAGCGCGGGTGGCGGCAGAGCACGCTACGACCCGGCACGGCATGCGGCGGGCAATGTGCGAGGCCCCGCCGCGCTCAGGCGACGGGGCCTCGGTGGGTCCCTCGCTCGTGTCCGAGCAGAGGACCGGGGTCGGCGGACCGGCTGTCGAGTCGGTCGCCGCCAAGAGCGGTCGCGAACCCCCAGGCACGCAATCGATCTGGCCTGCATCAAAGACGCCAGCACTGGCCGATTTGTTTCGTCGAATTTCGCGTCGCCCATCGACCACGCTGGGGCCCTCGCCGGGGACCCGCCGGGACCCGCGGGACTCCCACCCGAGCCAGCCCGGCGTTGACAATACAGAACATCTGTTCGATCATTGGCCATGGCATACGCCGAGCTCCACAGCCACACCAACTTCTCGTTCCTCGATGGTGCCTCGGCCGTGGACGAGCTCGTCGAGCGGGCGCTGGAGCTGGGCATGAGCGGCTTGGCAGTCACCGATCACAACGGCCTGTACGGGGCCGTCCGGTTTGCCACAGCCGCCCGTGAGGCGGGACTCCATCCGGTGATCGGCGTCGAGATCGAGCTGCTCGATGCGTTCGCGCCGGACCTGGATCGGATCGTCGTCCCGGCCCGCCGTCCGGCGACCCGCTCGGCCCACTCGACCCGCCGCACGCCCGCCAGCGGAGGTGGAGGCGCCCGGAACACAGCCGGGCCACAGGACACAGCCACGCCAAGCGAGGGTCTGCCCGCCCGGCCGCGCCCCGTGCGGACCCGGCTGCCCGGCCGGCGCGAGCCGGTCAAGGAGGATTACCGGGGGATCGGCGCCGGGTCGCGTGGCCCCCACCTCGTCTTGCTGGCCTGCGATGCGACCGGCTATCGGAGCCTGTGCCGGCTGATCAGCCGGGCGAACCTGGCCGGCACCAAGAGCGTCCCGCGGTTTACCCAGGCGCTCCTCGCCGACCACGTCGAGGGGCTGATCGCCCTGTCCGGCTGCCGCGACGGCGAGCTCGCCCGACGGCTTCGAGTGGGCGATCGCGAGGGTGCGCGCCGGGTCGCCGAGGGCTACGCAACGCTCTTCCCGCCCGGTCTGGCAGCGAACACCGGCTTCATCCTGGAGCTCCAGCACCACCTCCTGCCCGAGGACGACTGGCTGGTCGCCGAGACCGCCCGGCTGGCCGAGGAGCTGGGCCTGCCGGTGGTGGTCACCAACGACGTCCACTACGCCCGGCCCGAGGGCCGCGAGCTGCACGACGTGGTCAGCGCCATTCGCCACGGCCGGACCCTCGAAACGCTGGCCGACCTGCGCCGGCCGGACGGCGAGTCGTACCTCAAGTCAGAGGCAGAGCTGCTCGAGCTGCCGCCGGCCGAGCAGGCCACCGCCCAGGCCGACCCGCGCACTGCCCGGGCCTGGGCCGAGGGCCTGGTCAACGCCGGCGAGATCGCCGCCGCCTGCTCGGTCGACCTCGGCTTCGAGCGCTATCGGTTCCCCGGTTTCAGCGTCCCGGCCGGGGAGACGCCCTTCAGCCAGCTCGCCGAGCTGTGCCACCAGGGTGCCCGCAAGCGCTACCACCCCCTGACCCCGGCTGTCCTCAACCAGCTCACCCACGAGCTGGCCGTGATCGAACGGACCGGCCTGGCCGAGTTCTTCCTGATCTGCTGGGACCTGATGCGCTTCGCCCGCGAGCGGCGCATCCCTGCCCAGGGCCGGGGCAGCGCCGCTGATTCGATCGTGGCCTACGTCCTGGGGATCACCCGGGTGGACCCGATTCGGCACAACCTGCTGTTCGAGCGGTTCATCAACGAGGGCCGGACGACCTACCCCGACGTGGACATCGACTTCTCGTCCGAGCGCCGCGAGGAGGTGATCCAGTACGTCTACGCCACCTACGGTCCCGAGCACACCGGGATGGTCTGCAACATCGTGACCTACCGGGCGCGCTCGGTCGTGCGCGAGGTGGGCGTGGCCCTGGGCTTCCCGCGGCCGCTGGTCGACCGGGTGGCCAAGGCCCTCGAAACCTACGACTCGGTGATGGTCCGGCGTGACCTGGAGTCGGACGGTGGCTTCGCCGAGTTCTTCCAGAGCCCGGCCCAGCCCGTGGGCGTCCTGAGCAGCGTGACCGAGGCGCGTGGCCTGACTGACCGGATGGGCCAGCTCCGGATCGTCGGCAAGCCCGCGATCCGGGCCGGCGGGACCACCGACGACAAGGGCGGCCCGGGCGATTCTCCGGCCAGCGTGGCCTGGCTCCAGTCAGGCGGCCCAACCAACAGGCCGACCGGCAAACAAACCGACAGGCAGACCGACAAAATCGGCCGGCCGAACCACTGGGGCGGCACCTACGCCCAGGCGACCAGCGCCCATCCCGGCAGCACCGTGGGCCTCTCGAACTGGGAGCGCTGGCTGGAGCTGTGCGCCCGGATGGACGGCTTCCCGCGCCACCTCAGCATCCACAGCGGCGGGATGCTGATCACGGCCGCCCCGCTGATCGATATCGCGCCGCTCGAGCGGGCGACGATGCCCGGCCGAGTGGTGGTCCAGTACGACAAGCGCGACGTCGAGACGATGAAGCTGATCAAGCTGGACCTGCTCGGGCTGGGGATGCTCGCGGCCATCGACGAGACCGTTCAGCTGATCGAGCATGACTGCGCGGTCTGCCTCGACCTCGATCACCTGCCCGAGGACATCGACGAGGTCTTCGGGATGCTTCAGGCCGCCGACACCGTGGGCGTCTTCCAGGTGGAGAGCCGGGCCCAGATGCAGACGCTGCCCAAGTCCCGTCCGAACTGCCTCGATGACCTGGTGGTGGAGGTGGCGATCATCCGGCCGGGGCCCATCCAGGGCAATGCCGTCCATCCCTACCTGCGCCGCAAGCAGGGCCTGGAGCCGGTCACCTATCTCCATCCCAGCCTGGCCCCGATCCTGTCCGACAGCCTGGGCGTGATCCTGTACCAGGAGCAGGTCATGCGCATCGCGATCGACGTGGCCGGCTTCAGCGCCGCCGATTCGGACGGGTTCCGACGGGCGATGGGCACCTGGCGCTCGACCAGCGAGATGGAGAAGCTCCACACCTGCTTCGTCGACGGCTGCGTGGCCGTCCAGGGCCTGCCCCTGGACGACGCCGAGGAGCTCTTCCGGCGGGTGGCCGGGTTTGCCTCGTTCGGGTTCGCCAAGAGCCATGCCGCCGCCTTTGCCCGGACGGCCTACGAATCGTCCTTCCTCAAGCTGTTCTATCCGGCCCAGTTCCTGGTGGGCCTGATCAATGCCCAGCCGATGGGCTTCTATCCGGTCGAGGTCCTGGTCAACGACGCCAAGCGCCACGGCGTGGCGGCCCTGCCGGTGGACATCAACGCCTCGAGCTACCGGACCACCACCGAATGGGTGGGCCGGCCGGGCGAGGCGCTGCCGGCGGGCCTGGGCATCACAACCCGGCCCGAGCCCATCCGGTCGCCGGCCTGCGTCCTGCCCAGCCCGGCGGCCCGTCAGCGCTGGTCGGCTGAGAGCGCCATCGGCTGGGGTGTCCGCCTGGGGCTTGGCCTGGTCAAGGGGATTGGCGAGGAGCATGCCGAGCTGCTCGACGCCGAGCTGGCCCGTGGTCCGTACGCCAGCCTGGGTGAGGTCGTGGAGCGGACGGGCCTGCCCGAGGAGACCCTCGAGCGGTTGATCCGGGCCGGTGCCCTCGATTCGATCGGCCGGCCACGCCGGGAGCTGCTCTGGCAGCTGCGCGAAGTGGCCTCGCGCCGGACCGGCGGCAACGTCGGCCGGGCAGCCGGCCGGCCGATCGACCTGCGCCTGCCGGCGACCGACGCGCCGGCACTTCCGCCGATTGGCCAGACCGAGCGACTCGGCGATTCCTACGCGGTCCTCTCGCTCGACCCCCGCCAGCAGGTCATTGGGCTGTTCCGGCCGGCCCTCGACCGGCTGGGGGCAGTGCCCAATGCGGCGCTCAACGAACATCGCCCGGGCAAGGTCCGGATCGGTGGCCTGGTGGTGACCAGGCAGCACCCGATGACGGCCAAGGGGACCGTGTTCCTGGCCCTCGAGGATGAGACGGGGATGGTCAACGTCACCCTCTGGCCGGATACCTGGGAGCGCCTGCGGAGCGTGGTTCGGCGGCATGCCCTGCTGCTCGTGGACGGCCAGCTCCAGCGCGAAGGTGACGTGGTCAACGTGATTGCCCGGCAGATCCAGCCGCTACCCGACATTGCGGCCGGCGTGGGTGGACCGGCCCGCCCGCCCGGGGTCCGCCAGCTGGGCTACGCCGGTGGCCGTCGAACTGGCTGAGGGCAGAACAGGACGCGCCCGGGGATCGTCCTCCAGGCTGTTGGGCCGTCGTTCGGTCCGAGCCTCCGTTCGACGGTCCAACGAGCTCAGCCGTGGATCCCCGACGCGCGTCCTAGCTGGTATTCGTCCGAAATGGCCGACCGGTTTGGGGCCTAGCGCCGGCGCGGAGCCGCCTTGGCGTTGCGCGCTGCCGCAGCCCGATTGGCGGCGGTCCGGTTGCCCGCATTGGGGTTTGCCATCCGCAGGAACCGTCGGTAGAAGCCCGAGAAGCCGCCCACCGCCAGCCCGGCCACCGGCGAGACGACAATCGCGTACAGGGCGTTCTGCGTCCGCATCGCATCGGTTATGGCCACGCCCGACGCAGGTTCGGGCAGGTTGGCTGTCAGGACGTAGATCGAGAACAGGACACCGGCCAGGACGCCCACGATCAGACCTGCCAGGTAGCTCGATCGCTGGGTCAGGATCCCGGCCAGGAACGCGGCGGCCAACGGCGGCGGGAAGATGAACAGGTTGAAGGCGAGGGCCTGGATGCTCCCGTTCGTGATGTTCCCGCCGGACGCCTGGAAGAGCACGAAGACGACGATCAGGATCAGGGACGGGAGCCAGATCGCAAACGACTTCGTGGCCAGGCGGGGCAGGTCCAGCAGGTCTTCCTTGAAGTGGACCGGCCGGACGGCCGTTCGAAACGAGCCCATGAGTCCCGGCCGGGCCGGAGCCGCTCCGCCCGACCCACCGGAATTCGATCGAGACGACGTCGATGCCGCGTCGACCAGGGGGGCCTCGGCCACGGCCGCCGCTGTTGCGGCCCGATGGCGGCGACGGGCGTCGGCGCGTTCTGTGCTCTTGGCGCGGACCACGGTGCCTCCAGGTGGGGATCGTCGACGAGCACCCGGTGGCGGAATCTGGCCAGCCCGGGTCCGGGCGCCATCGTAGACGAACGGAGCCTGTTCAGTCCCGGTTGACTTCCAGATGAGCCGCCGGTAAGAGGCACCCGCTACAACGGAGACCCGCTGCGCGAATCCCCGCCGGGAGGTCGTCGATGGTTCGAGCCCGGCGCGCGGCCCTGGCCGCGTTTGTTCTCGCGTGGTCGGTGGCCACCCTTGCCCTGACCGTGGCGCCTGCCTCCGGGTCGCCGCCGGCCGCCGGCCACCAGGCACCGGCGGTTGCCTGGCCCGTGTCGCCGGGGCTTCTGATCGCCGAGGTTGTGACCGGCGGAGCAGGCGCTTCCGACGAATACGTCGAGATCACCAACGCCGGCGCGGCCCCAATCGACCTCGACGGCCTTGAGCTGGCGTATGCGTCGGCCACTGGCGCCAACGCGACTCGGCGGGTCGGTTGGACGACCGAAATGCTCCTGGGACCGGGCCGCCACCTGCTCATCGCCAATGCCGTCGGAACGTACGCGACGGTCGCCGATGCCACGTACACGGCGGGAATCGCCGCTACCGGCGGGAGCTTGGTCCTGCGGTCGGTCGGTGGCCCTCCGATCGACGCGATCGGCTGGGGCACGGCCACGAATGCCTTCGTTGAAACCACGCCTGCGCCGGCGCCGCCGGCCGGCTCAAGCATCGAGCGTGGACCTGGTGGTCCTCGCGGCAACGTCAGGGACACCAACGACAACGCGACCGACTGGATCGTGAATCCCGCGCCAGATCCCGAGAATCTCGGCGCCCCGACACGCCCTGCCCCGGGTCAGAGCGCCAGCCCGGGCCTCAGCCCAAGCCCAAGCTCCAGCACCAGGGCAACGACGCCACCCAGCCCAGGCCCGAGCCCAAAGCCCTCGCCATCGCCGAGCCCGTCCGCGTTGCCCAGCCCGAAGCCGACAGCGACGCCCTCGCCGTCGCCAACGCTCAGCCCGAGTCCCAGCCCCAAGGCCTCGCCAACACCCAGTCCCTCGGCCTCACCGATCCCCAGCCCGAGCCCGAGCCCGAACCCAAGCCCGAAGGCCTCGCCAACACCCAGTCCCTCGGCCTCACCGATCCCCAGCCCGAGCCCCAGCCCGAAACCGTCGGCGACCGCCAGCCCCAGCCCAACTCCGAGCCCCAGCCCGATTTCGAGCTCGAGTCCGAGCTCGACGCCCAGTCCATCGGCGAGCCCCAGTGGGCCGCCGCTCTCGATTGCCGAGGCGATTCGGACGGCTGGCAGCGTCACCGTGGCCGGCGTCGTGACCACCAGCCTGACCTTGATCGACTCGAGTGAACGATTGCTCGTGATCCAGGACGCGTCGGCGGCGGTCGAGGTTCGCCTGCCCGCAACCGGCGCCGGCGGAGTGCCCAGGCCGGCGGGTGAGCCGCTCGGCCCGGGATCCCGCCTGCTCGTGACCGGGATCATCGGCCATCCCTTCGGTGCCCCGCGGCTGGTTGCAACCAGCGTCACCTGGCTCGGCTCAGACGTGGAGCCGCGTCCCCTCCGGATCATGGCCTCGCCGGGTCCCGCGCTCGAATGGCGCCTTGTCCAGGTGACCGGCCGGCTCGAGGTGGTCCACAAGCTGGGCCCGCGCTGGCACGCCGAGCTGATCGTGGGGTCGATCCGGATCCCCGTGATCGGGCTGACTGGCGCCCGGATCGCCATCGGCCGACTGATCATCGGTCGCCGGGTCACGATCGTCGGGATCGTCCGGCGACCCTACCCGTCGGCGATCGACCAGCGCTTCGCGATCGATGTCCGCTCCCTGGCGGACCTGACCTTCGCCTCGGCCGGCCCGGTTCGGGCGGCGCCCGGCCGGCACACGGGATCCGTAGGTTGGGGCGGCGGCGCTGCCGGAGAAGGCGCCACTGGGGACGGCAACCCGGGCGCCGGCAGCTCCGGTGCCGGGCCTGCCTCGTCGGCCCGGCCGCTGGTGGACCTGTCCGATCTTGGATCACGCTCCGGCCAGCACGTCCGGGTCGGTGGACTCGTGACCCGGATCGACGGTGCAGCGGTCTCGATCGACGACGGTACGGCGATCGGCCGGCTGATCCTGACCGGCGAGGCGGCGGCCTACCTCGACCTGGTCGAGGTCGGTGATCCCCTGGAGGCGATCGGCGTGGTCGCTTCGGACGGAGCAGGCGCGTACGTCCTGGTCAGCGATCCGGACGGCGTGTCGCGGGCGGCCGATCCCGGCGCGCTGGGCTTGCCCGTTCCGGCCACGACCGCGCCGGCTGGGCTGATCGATCAGGCGAGTCCCGGGTCCGCTCCGGCCAGCGGCTCAGTTCCAGGCCTGATTGGGGCAGGTGGATCCGCCACGGCCGTCTCGATCGGCTTGCTCCAGGCCCTGGCGGCGGGGCTCATCGGCGCGACGATCGCCTTGCTGATTGCCCTGGCCGGGGCCCGACTGGTGGCCCGCCGCACCGACCGGCCAGCTCAACCGGCCGGCTCCGACGACGGCCCGCGTGCACGACCCACGCTGGGGCCGGGTTGACGCTCGTTCAAGCGCGGGACTATCCTCGGCCGAGTTTCGCGCCAGCGAAGCGCTACGCGAGCGAGGACCAAGGTTTTGCCGAACGCGGATCACCGCGTCGCACTCCCCGCCGGAGAACGGCAGTACCACATCGGACTCGGCCCAGGTGACCTGGCCGAGTACATCCTCCTCCCCGGCGACCCCGATCGGACCCAACGGATTGCCACGCGCCTCGAGAATATCGAAGGCCAGTGGCAGCACCGGGAGTTCGCCTCGGTCACCGGGACGTATCGCGGCGAGCGGGTCTCGGTCGTCTCGACCGGGATCGGCACTGACAACGTCGAGATCGTGGTTGCGGAGATCCTGGCGATCACGGAACGTCCGACCTTCATCCGGGTCGGGTCATGCGGCGCGCTCCAACCGGAGATCGCGGTGGGTGACCTGATCATCTCGTCCGGCTCCGTCCGGCTCGAGGCGACGACAAGCTACTTCGTCCACGACGGGTATCCCGCGGTAGCCGACTATGAGGCTGTCGCGGCACTCGTCGAGGCCGCGGCTGGGCTTGGACACCGGGCACATGTCGGGATAACGGCGACGGCTCCTGGGTTTTTCGGTGCGCAAGGGCGTCCGATACCGCAGCTGCCCATCCGCTACCCTGACCTCGCCGAGGAGATGGCGCGCCAGCGCGTCCTCAACTTCGAGATGGAGGCATCGGCGTTATTGGTTCTGGCCGGGTTGGCTGGATGTCGAGCAGGCGTCGTATGCGCGGTCTACGCGCATCGGCCATCGGGCGACTTCGCAACTGACGAGGTCAGGAACCGCGCGGAGGCGGCCTGCGTCGAGACCGGACTCGAAGGACTCCGGAACCTCGCCGCGATGGAGCGTCAGAAGCGCAATGCTGGGACGGACCGCTGGCGGCCCTCCCTGTGGACCGGAACGTAGGGGCGGATGCGGGGCAAGCGCTGCGCAACGCCAAGGATGTCGAGGAGAGGAGACCCGGAATGGCCGAGGCCTATTGCGTCAAGGACAAGAAGAAGGTCGAAGTCGTGAATCCCCAGAAGATCACGATGAAGAACGGCAAGCCGGCGATCTCGGGCACGTGCC
>JBBRIV010000002.1:0-29556 GCA_038220425.1 Candidatus Limnocylindrales bacterium | reverse complement strand
GGCATCGACGAAACGCAGGTTCACGCGCCGATGATACGAGGCCGCCGGTAAACTGCCCCTATGCCAACCGACCTGCGCGCCAAGACCGGGCTTGCCTATGACGATCTCGCTCCGGCCGGCCAGACCGACCCCGCCGCAGGTTCAGCGGCTGGGCGGCCGGTTGTCCTGGTCCATGCCGGGATCTGCGACCGGCGGATGTGGAACCCGCAGATCGCGGCCCTGACCGCCGGGCGTCGGGTCATCCGCCTGGATTTGCGCGGCTTCGGCGCCTCGGATCGCAAGGCGCCCGGCGAGCTGTCCCATCACGGCGAGGTAGGCGCTCTGCTCGAGGAGCTGGGGATCGAACGAGCCCACCTGGTGGGTGTCTCGATGAGCGCCGGCGTGGTCGCCGAGGTCGCCGTCGCCCAGCCGGGCCTGGTTGGTTCGCTCCTCCTGGTCGCCCCCAGCGGCTCGCTCCGGACAGAGACCACCGCCGACCTCGAGGCATTCTGGGAAGAAGAGGAAGAGGCGCTCGCCGACGAGGACCTCGACCGGGCCGTGGAGGCCAACCTCGAGACCTGGGTGGATGGTCCGGGCCAGCCCTCGGACCGGGTGGCGCCGGCCATTCGCGCCTTCGTCGGCCAGATGCAGCTGAAGGCGTTCGAGAACACCGATGGCTGGGACGAGGAGGAGCTCGAGGACCACGGCCTTGAGCCCGGGATCAGTGGCCGCGCCGCCGAGATCAGGGTGCCCACCCGGATCCTGGTCGGTGACCTGGACGTGGCCGCCGTCAGCCGGACCGCCGCTCGATTGGCCGAGGAGGTGCCCGGGGTGGCCCTCGTTCGCTGGCCAAACGTGGCCCACCTGCCATCACTCGAGCGACCGGACGACTTCAACCGGCTCGCCCTGGACTGGTTCGCCGAAGTCGAGGCGCTCAGCCGGCCGGCGTGACCCGATCAGCCTGGGAGCGGAAGGGTCCCGGTGGGTCCCCCGGTCTTCAAAACCGGTGGCGCCACGCTCCGCGTGACGCGGTGGGTTCGACTCCCACGCGCTCCCGCCAACCTTCCTAGCGGAGGTCTCGATGGCCCGATCCCAGGCGCCCCGCCCGCCTAGCGTTGAGCGGTTGCTCGGCGCGGTCCGGCCGATGCTCGCCGGTGAGCGCGATCACGACGCGCTGCTGGGGGCGGCTCGGGCGGTCATCGACGACGAGCGCGCCAGGATCGCTGGAGGTGCCGCTGCGCGCCCGATCGACGAGGTTGCCGAGGAGCTCGTCGCGAAGCTTGCTTCGTTCGCCGATCCGCTCGGAGTCGGCCTGGTCACCGTGATCAACGCGACTGGCGTCATCCTCCACACGAACCTTGGCCGGGCGCCCTGGCCGGCGGCAGCGATCGAGGCGGCCCGGGCGGCCGCTGCGGGCTATCCGCTGCTCGAGCTCGATCGCGAATCGGGCCGGCGTGGTGCCCGATTCCGGACGGCCGAGGAGCACCTGATCGCACTGACGGGCGCCGAGGACGCCCTCGTGGCCAACAACAACGCGGCCGCCATCGCCCTTGCCGTCGGCCTGGCCGGGCGGGGTGGCGGGGTGGCCGTCTCGCGGGGTGAGCTTGTCGAGATCGGCGGCGGGGTCCGGATCCCCGAGATCATCCGGCGCAGCGGTGCCCGCCTGATCGAGGTCGGCACAACCAATCGGACTCGGGCCGCCGACTACGAGGACGCCCTGACTGGCGGCCGGGCGCGCCTGGTATTGCGCGTCCATCCTTCGAACTTCGTGATCTCGGGCTTTACCGAGGCACCCGATCCGCAGGCCGTTGCCGAGCTGGCCCACCGGCATGGCGCGATCGTCGTCGATGACCTGGGCAGTGGAGCGCTGCTGCTCACCGAGCGCTACGGCCTGGCCCATGAGCCGATGCCGTCGGAGCGCCTGGCGGCCGGCGCCGACCTGGTCACGTTCAGCGGCGACAAGCTGCTGGGTGGTCCGCAGGCCGGCCTGATCGTTGGCCGGGCCGATCTCGTCGCGCGCTTGCGCCGTGACCCGCTGGCCCGGGCGACCCGGCCGGACAAGACCACACTGGCCGCGCTGGGTGCGACGCTGGGCCTGTATCGGGCCGGCCTGGCCGCGAGCGAGATTCCGGTCTGGCGGATGATCTCGACAGAGCCGGCGAGCCTCCAGGCTCGAGCAGCTGCCATCGTCGAGCCCCTGCCGGCGACGGCCCGGTCCAAGGTCGCCGTCACGACGATGGAGTCCACGGTCGGCGGCGGCTCGCTGCCCGGCGAGACCCTCGCCTCGTTCGGCCTCGTGATCCGGAGTGGGTCGGCCAGCCGGATGCTCGATCAGCTCCGGCGCGGGGATCCGTGCATCGTGGCCCGGATCGGCGACGGCGCCGTGATCCTGGACCTGCGCACCGTGGAACCGGCCGTCGACGAGCTGCTCGGGGGCGCGATCGCCGCCCTGCTCGGATGACGGTTGTCATCGGGACGGCCGGCCATATCGACCACGGCAAGACGGCACTCCTGCGCGCCCTGACCGGGATCGATGCCGATCGGCTGCCCGAGGAGCGCCGCCGCGGGATGACGATCGAGGTGGGCTACGCCCATCTCCGCCTGCCCGATGGGACGGAGCTCGACTTCGTGGATGTCCCCGGCCACGATCGCCTGGTCGGCAACATGCTCGTGGGCGCCGGCGAGATCCAGGCGGCCCTGCTCGTGGTTGCCGCCGACGACGGGCCCCGGGCGCAGACGATCGAGCACCTCAGGCTACTCGACGGCCTGGACATCCATGACGGCATCGTGGCCCTGACCAAGGTCGACCTGGTCGACCAGGCCCGGATGGTTGAGGTGACCGAGCTGATCCGGGCGATACTCGCAGGGACGACCCTGGCCGGCGCACCCATCGTGCCCGTCTCGTCGATCACCGGAAGCGGGCTGCCCCAGCTCTCGGCTGAGCTGGTCGGGCTGCGCGACCGAGTCCTGGCGCGTCGACCACCGGCCTCGCCGGACGAGCCGGTCCGGCTGGCGATCGATCGGACGTTCGTGGTCAAGGGGCGGGGAACCGTGGTGACCGGCTCGCTCCAGGGTGGGCGTCTCAAGCGCGGCGCAACGCTCCGGCTGGTGCCCGGCGACCGAGCCGTTCGAGCGCGTGAGCTGCAGGTCCATGGGGCGGCGGTCGACGCGGTCGAAGGTGGTGGGCGGGTGGCCATCAACGTTGCGGGTTTGGACGTCGGCGATCTCCCGCGGGGGGCCGTGCTGACCAGCGATCCGCAACTCCGCGCGAGCCCGGCGCTGATCGCCCTGCTCAGACCTGTCATGGGCCGCGTCGCTGGCCAGGGCTGGCCGCCGGCGGCCGGTGCCACCTTTCGCCTTCACCTGGGCACTGAACAGGTCGAGGCCCGCCTGGGTCGCGTGCGGCTCGACCGGATCGTCCTGCCCGATGGACGGACCGTTGGCCGGCTCCGGCTCAGCGCGCCGATCGCGCTCGCAGCGGGCGACCGATTCGTGCTCCGCCGGCATGGCCCGGACCCGCTGCCGATTGGTGGCGTCATCCTGGATCCTGATCCGCCGATTGGTCCCTCCCGGCGGCGCGCCAGCAGCGACGCCGTGGCGGGCCTGGCGTCGACCAGCCCCGCCGACCGGGCACGGGCGCTCGTCCTGCTGCATGGCGTCCTGGATCCCGGGCACTTGCCGGCCGGGATCGCAGGTGACCGGACGGGGGGCATGCCAGTCGCCGGGTTTATCGTCGCCGAATCGATCATCCAGAACCTGGAGGCAGAGGCGCTGACGGCCGTCGAAAGCCCAGCCCAGCCAGGCTCAGCCGGACAGGGACGCTCACGGGCGGAGCTGCGGACGTTGCTCGTGCGCTCCCTGCGCCGGGTTGCGACGGTTGCTCCCCGTCCCGCCGGCGCGATCGTCGACGGGCTGCTCGACCGCCTGGAGGCGTCCGGCCGGCTGGACCGCCACGGTGACCGGCTCCACCCACCGGGCCGGACGGCCGGCCTGCCCGCCGCCGTCCTCCTGGCGATGGATCGGCTCGAGCAAACCCTGGCAACGGCCACGCCGCCGGGGCTGGCCGACGCCCTTCGATCGAGCGCTTGCCCTCCCGAAGGGCTGCGCGCGCTCGATCAGGCCGGCCGGATCGTCCGGGTCGGTGACGACCTGGCCTACGCGGCGTCCAGCTACTGGGCATTGGCCCGGACCGCGCTGGACATGGCTCGCGGCGGTGTCCTGACCCCGGCGGCGTTGCGCGATTCGACCGGCACCAGCCGGAAGTACGTGCTGGCCATCCTCGAGGACCTCGACCGGCGGGGGATCCTGCTCCGAACGGCCGCCGGCCACGTCCCGGGCCCACGAGCGGCCCAGGCCGCACGGTCATGACCGTCACCGGAATCGTGCTGGCCGGTGGGGCAGCCAAACGCTTCGGCGGAGACAAGCTGGCCGAGCCAATCGACGGCATCAGCCTGCTCGATCGGGCCAGCCTGGCGCTGGCCGGACTCGTCGACGACGTGATCGTGGTCGTCGCGCCAGGCCAGCCTCCACGGCCAGGCCAGGCCGGGCAGCCGGGCGTCATCCGCTACGTGCACGATCCGGAGCCGTTCGGCGGCCCCCTGGCCGGCCTGCGGACAGGCCTCGGCGCGGCGCCTGATGGGACGGTCCTGGTCGTTGGCGGGGATATGCCCTTCCTGGAGCCGGCCGTCCTGGCCAGGCTGATCGAGGCCGCTCCGGCGGCCCTGGCCGACGTGGCCGGCATCCTCCGGCCCTTGCCCTGCGCCCTGGATCGGGCCAGCGCCCTGATCGCCGCGGACGAGCTCCTCGCAGCCGGAGAGCGCCGCCTCCGAACCCTGCTGGTCCGGCTGGATGCGACGGCGCTGGCCTGGACCACCTGGCAGGCCGACGATCCCGACGCGCGGACGCTCGTCGACATCGACGAACGGGCCGACCTGGACCGGACAAAACGAGACTCCGATCTTTCGACCGGAGTCTCGCGAGGAGGAGGCCGGTCCGCAGGGGAGGAGGCGGACCGGCAGGAGCAGAGGTAACAGGACGTAGTTTGGCCGCCGTCCGTTATCGCTCGCTACACCGTCCGTTAACGCTGGGTATGTTGGTCCGCCGCCGGGCCTGATCGGCGATCAGATCTGGAATGTGTCTCCAGCACGGTGACGCTCGCGGTGGCGGCCGCGCCAGACGGTGACCCGGCCGGCGCCCCGGACCAGCCAGGTTCCGTCCCGGCCGATTGCCGCCGTGTCCTCGTCGATCCCCAGGATCACCGTGCCCTTGGGTGCCTGGGCCACGCGCAGAGCAGCCAGCGTCTCCGGGAATCGGTCGTAGTGGGGAAGCACGGCCGCTCCGGCGACCACGCCCAGGCCAGGTTCGAAGCCAAGGGGCAGGTGGGGCGGCGTCCGGAACCGAGCCTGCTGGGAGCACAGCACCATCGCCCCGGCCGAGCATCCGGCGAGGACGCTGCCTTGGGCATGGGCGGCCTCGGCCGCGGCCCACACCGCCGTCCCGGCCAGGGTCTCGCGCAGGTAGTCGGGCTTGCCCCCCGAGAGGTAGATCAGGTCGGCCTCGCCGACGGCCTGGGCGTGACCGGCGTCCTCGGCGTCGTGCCGCTCGCGGACCAGGACCACTTCCACCTCGGCGCCGAGTGATTCGAAATGGTCAACGCCCATGGCCGCCCAGCGCAGGAAGACTGCCTCGCCGTCGGGCCATGACGCGGTCGGCAGGACGGCCACCCGGGGCCGGGGTCGACCGCAGGCAGCCAGCAGCTCCGCGTCGATTGCGGCCATCACAGGAAGGAATTCGCCGGCGCCTACCAGCGCCACCGGTCCGGGCATCGGCCGAGTCTAGCGCGGCTTCCTCGAGCGGTTGGAATCTGGGCGCCCGGCGCCTTGCAAGTCGGCCGAGCGCGGGCCCACACTGGCACCCATGAACATCCGCCAGCGCTGGACGATGGTCGCGGCCGTCCTCGGGTCAGCGATTGTCTTCCTCGACGGAACGATCGTGAACGTGGCCCTGCCATCGATCGGCCAGACCCTGCCCCATTCGATCGTGAGCGTCCTCGAGGGACAGACCTACGTCACGAGCGGCTACCTGGCCACGCTGGCGGCACTCCTGATCCTGGCCGGGGCGCTGTCCGACTTCTACGGCCGGCGGCGCGTGTTCATCATCGGCCTGGTGGGCTTCGGGCTGACCTCGGTCCTGAGTGGCCTCTCGCCCAGCCTGGAGCTGCTGGTGGTCTTCCGGGTCCTCCAGGGCGCCGCCGGAGCCCTCCTCGTGCCGTGCTCCCTGTCGATCATCACGGCGACCTTCGAGGAGCCCGCTCGCAGCCGGGCATTCGGGATCTGGGCGGCAGCCACCTCGGCCACCACGATCCTGGGCCCGACGATCGGTGGCCTGCTGATCCAGGCGATCAGCTGGCGAGTCGCCTTCCTGATCAACGTGCCCCTGGTCCTGCTGGCCCTGTACGCCACCGTGACATTCGTCGATGAGAGCCGCGACGAGCACGCAACCGGGCGGTTCGACTGGCTGGGCGCGGTAGTCGTGGCCGTTGCCGTGGGTGGCCTGGCCTTCGGCGCGATCCGCGGCCAGGCCCAGCAGTGGCGCGATCCGGTGGCGTTCATCGCCCTGGGCGCGGGCGCCATCGCTCTCGTCCTGTTCCCGATCCTGATGGCCCGCCGGTCCAATCCGCTCGTCCCGCTGGGCCTGTTCCGGGTCCGGCGCTTCGCCACGATCAACCTGTCGACGCTGCTGATCTACGGCGCCCTGTACGTCACCTTCGGGTTCCAGAGCCTGTTCCTCCAGGGAACGCTGGGCTATGCGGCCTTCGCTGCGGGTTCGGTGGGCCTGCCGATCGGCCTGATCCTGACCTTCCTGTCCACCCGAGTGGGCAGCCTGGCCGGCCGGCTCGGCGGCCGGCGATTCCTGACCGCCGGACCCCTGACCGCCGGAGCCGGACTCCTGTGGTTCGCCCGGATCCCCTCAACCAGCGCGGCCTGGACGAGCGGCCCGATTCCGCCGGTCGATACGTTCATCGACGTCTTTCCCGGGATCCTCCTGTTCGGGCTGGGGATCAGCATGGTCGTGGCCCCACTGACGAGCACCCTGATGAGCTCCGTGCCGGTGCGCAATGCGGGCCTCGCCTCGGCCATCAACAACGCCATCTCGCGGGTGGGCCAGCCGCTCCTGTCGGCGGTGATCTTTATCGTGATCAGCGCCTCGTTCTACAGTTCGCTGGCGGCCAAGGTGCCCGGCCTGGACCCCAATGATCCAACCCTTCGGGCAGCAGTCCAGCCACTCAACGAGCCGGTCGCGGGCACGTCCGCGGCTCTCGTCCAGGCCGCCCATGAGGCGTCGACCGACGCGTTCCACTTGGCCGTCCTGACCGGGGCCGTCCTGATGACCGCTGGTGCGGCCGTCAACTACGTCGGTCTTCGGCCGGCCCGTCCCGACGGAACCGCACGGGCCAGCGGCCCGGACGCCGGCCCGCCGGCCGGGTGAGCACGGCGCCGGACTGGGACGCCGCGACCTACGACCGGATCGCCGATCCGCAGGCGCGCTGGGGCACAACCGTCCTCGAGCGTCTGTCCCTGGCCGGCGCCGAGACCGTCCTCGATGCCGGCTGCGGCTCGGGTCGGGTGACCGAGCTCCTGGCCGAACGCCTGCCCGATGGCCGGGTCATCGCGCTCGACGGGTCGCCGGCGATGATCGACCAGGCCCGCGTCCGCCTGGCCCGCTTTGGCGATCGCGTCGAGTACCTGGTCGCCGACCTGGGCCGGCCCCTGCCGGTGGCCGGGCCGGTCGACGCGATCCTGTCAACGGCCACGTTCCACTGGCTGCCAGATCACGTCGCGCTCTTCCGGAACCTGGCCGCGGTCCTCCGGCCCGGTGGTCGCCTGGTGGCCCAGTGCGGTGGCTACGGCAACATCGTCTCGGTCCGGGCGATCCTGGCCACGCTCGGCGACGGCTGGACCGGACCGTGGACGTTTGCCACGCCGGCCGAGACGATCGATCGACTCGAGGCCGCAGGGTTCGTGGAGGTTGAGGCCTGGCTCCAGCCAGAGCCGACGCCGATGGAGCCGGGCAAGCCCATCGAGGACTTCCTGCGCACGGCCGTCCTGGGCGACCACCTGGCCCGTCTGCCCGAAGCCGAGCGAGAGCTCTTCGTGCGGGCCGTCGCGGCGGGACTGCCCCGCCCGCTGATCGACTATGTCCGGCTGAACTTCACGGCCACCCGGGCGGGCTGACCGCCCCTGTCGGCTGGGGCCGCCCGGAGGCGCCCGCTGGCCGGGCTCGCCTGGATCAGCTGGCCGAGTGCGTCCGGAAGCAATCCGAGCAGTAGACCGGGCGATCCATGCGCGGCTTGAACGGGACCTGGGCCTGGTTGCCGCACGACGAGCAGAGCACGGCGAAGTACTCGCGGGTCGGCCGGTCGCCGCGCTCGTAGCCGCGCGGGCCGCCGATGTCGCGCAGGTCGTAGTCCGACGGTTCGCGCACGGCCCGCCGGCTGGCCCGGCAGCTGGTGCAGCGCTTGGGGTCCGAGACGAAGCCCTTCTGGACGTAGAACTCCTGGTCGGCGGCGCTGTGAATGAACTCGACGCCGCAGTCGACGCAGGTGAGAGTTCGATCGGCGTAGGTCATCCGGTCCTCCAGAACTGTCGTGCTCGGGTGGCCGGGACAGGGCGAGGCTGAGGACGGAAGCGAGCTGGCGAGTCCCACACAGGTGCCGCGCGATCCAGGTCCAGTGCCGTGGTCCCTGTCGGGGCACACCGGTGTTCGAGGCTCGAGGATACCAAAGGTTCCGGAATCGGGCTGCCTCGTGCGCCACTGAACCTGTCACAATGCGGATTGAGACTCGGGCTGGCGAGCGAGAGCAAGGGGGCTTCTCGCTCGCGCCAAACCCGCCGCGGAGTACAGCCCGGGCACGGCCGCTCGAGAACATCGAACCGACCTGCTGGAGGCTCCCGTCGATGCTCCGACTCATGCAGACCTCAGACCTGCACCTCGGCGCCCGCGATGTCGAACTCGGCGAGGCGGCTGCCACGCTGCGCGAGCGCCGGGCCGCGGCGTTTGAACGGGCGCTGGCCCTGGCCATCTCCGAAAGCGTCAACGTCGTGCTGATTGCCGGCGACCTGTTCCACTCGAACAACGTGACCAGGGGGCTCGTTGATCGCGTTGCCCGGGGCCTGGC
This sequence comes from Candidatus Limnocylindrales bacterium, assembly GCA_038220425.1. GTDB lineage: Bacteria > Chloroflexota > Limnocylindria > Limnocylindrales > CSP1-4 > Palsa-1033. Next base: position 20,399 of record JBBRIV010000002.1, on the reverse strand, counting down.
GAGCCTGGCGGCGGCGGGCATCCGGACCGTGATCCTGCCCGGCGACCACGATCGGCTCGACCCGTCGTCGGTCTATCACGCCTACGACCTCGCCGCCCTGGCCGGCGTTCCCGGGTCGGTCGTGATCCTGGATCCTGCGGCGGGTCCCGCCGGTGACGTGATCTTTGCCGACCTCGGCCTGGTGATCACCGCCCGGTTCCCGGCCCAGGGCCTGGCTGACGATCGCTGGCGGGTCGGCCTGGTGCATCGCCTGACCCGGCCGCGCGACGACGAGATCGCCGGAGCGGGGGTCGACTACCTGGCCGTTGGCGGCCCACACGAGATGGCCTCGGGCAGCGCCGCCGACGTGGCCTGGGGCGCGAGTGGCGCGCCCGACCTGGTGGATGCCGGCCGCGACCGCGCCGGGGAGGTGGTCCTCGTTCGCCTGGATGAGCGAGCCGACCGGCGGGCCGTCCTGGTCGAACGCCGCCGGGTGGGCACCACCCGTTACGAAACCCTCAACCTCGACCTGGCCGGCGTTGCCGACGACGCCGCCCTCGAGACCGCAATCGCCGCCCGGGCCGACGCCGGGGCAGGATCCGACCTGATCCTCGACGTCCGGCTGACCGGTGCCTGGCCCGACGCGCTGGAGGCGGATCCGGAGGCCCTCGAGGCCAGTCTGCGTGGACAGTTCCTCAACCTGCGCGTGCGCAATGAGGCGACTCCGCTGCTCAGCGGCGCCAGCGCGCCACCGGTCGAAACGGTCGGCGGTGCGTTCATCCGCGACCTCGAGGCCCGGATTGCCACGCCGGTTGACGGCGATCCGCCGCGCGATGAATTGCTCGAGGCACTCCGGATCGGCCGGCGCCTCCTGGTCGGCCGGGAGGTCCGCTGATGGCTGCCTTCCGGATCAGCCGGATCCAGCTCCACGATGTGCGCCGCCACCGCTCGCTGGACCTGCCCCTGGCGCCCGGCCTGACCGTGGTCCAGGGACCCAACGAGGCCGGCAAGTCCACCCTTGCCGAGGCGATCGAGCTGGGCCTCACCCCGCCCGATGGCCGGATGGCAGCAGACCTCCGGACGTGGGGCGCGCCGGCGGATTCGGCGCCCAGCGTCACGATTGACTTCAGCGTCGACCCCGACGAGCCCACCAGCCAGGACCAGGCACCCAGCGCGGCCGGCCCGGCCGGGATCCGGACCGGCCAGGTGAGCCGGGTCTTCGGCCCGGCCGGAGTCACCACGACCCTGACCCTGGACGGTGTCTCGATCACCGATCCGGCTGCGATCGATGCCCGGCTCATCGAACTGACGGGCCTGCCCAGTGCCGCGTTCTTTCGGGGGACCGCGTTCGTCCACCACGCCGAGCTGACCGGAATCTCGAGCGACTCGACGATCCGCACGCGATTGACCGCCTCGATCACGGCGGCCGATCGTCGGACGGTCGAGGCCAAGGCCAGCCTGGCCACGACCCTGGCCGACCTGAATAACCGGGGTGAGCACAGCCTGGGCCGGCTGGGGGTGGCCGAAGCCGCCGTGGGTCGGTCGGCCACGCTCGTGGAATCAGCCGACGCCGCGCTCGACAAGCTAGCCACCGATCGGGCCGCGGCCGTCGCAGCCGAGGCTGCTCAGCTGGCCGCCGTCGCCCACCTGGCCGATCGGCGGGACGTGCTGGAGCAGGCCGGCCGAGCCGAGAAGCTCAACGCGGAGCGTGACGCGGCCACCGAGCGGGCCAACCGCTACGCCGAGGCAATCACGATTGCCCGCGACCTGGCCACCCTGGCCAGTACCCACCCCTCGAAGGAGCCGCTGGCCATCCTGCGCCAGACCGTTGGCCGGCTGACGACCCTCGAAAGCCGGATCGCCGAGTTGAAGCACCTCCTGGAGGGCGAGGTCCAGGTCGACTACGAGGCAACGGCCCCCGAGCGCACCTCGCGCCTGCCCACGATCCTGGGCCTGCTGGCCATCCTGGTTGGAATCGGCCTGGCGATCGCCGGGGTCGTGGTCAGTGGCCTGACCGTGCTCCTTGGCGTGGGCATCGGAGTTGCCCTGATCGGGGCGGGCCTGCTCGTCTTCGCCCGGCGGCGGCGCACGGCAGCCACCGGGGAAGACCGGGAGAAGCAACTGGCCGATGTCCAGATCGACCGCCGCCTGCGCGGACGATCGCAGCTGGAGAATGAGCTCAAAGAATGCCAGGCCGACTTCGAGCAGCAGATCCAGGGGATTGGCCAGCCCGACCTGGCCACTGCCCAGGCCGAGCTCGCCCAGGAAGAGGCCCACGTCGCCCGGATCGATGAGCTGACCGGAAAGCTCGAGGGCCTGGTCGGTCGCGATGCCGTCGAGACGTTCCCGGCCAGCCGCGACTCAGCCCTGGCCGCGGCGGCCAGTCGGACCGCCGACCTCTCGAAGCTGGTCGAGGAGGCCCGGGCGGACGGCGCCCGGGCGCGCCTGGAGACCCAGGTCAGCGAAGGCGAAGCGGCCCTGGAGACCACCCGGCAGGCCGCTGCCGATGCCCGTGCCGCGGTTGAGGCCACCCCGGCCGATGCCGACAAGGCCGCCGGAGAGGCCGAGCGGCTGGCCGTCTGGCAGGCCCAGCTTGGCCGGCTCCAGCGCCGCGCCCGGGTCCACGAGGCCGCGCTCCAGGGGATCGAGCGGGCCGAGGCCGCGACCACCGCCCTGACCACCCGCTACGTCGAGCGCCGGATCAACGCCACGATCGGGCGGATGACCGGCGGCCGCTATCGCCGGGTGGCCATCGATGACGGCACCTTCGCGATCCGGGTCTTCGCCCCGGAGCGCAACGACTGGCTTCCGATCGAAGCGCTGTCCGACGGCACCGCCGAGCAGCTCCTGCTGGCCGCCCGGATCGGCCTGCTGGGCTTCGTCACCGGCGGCCAGCTGCCACCGCTCCTGCTCGACGATCCGTTCGCCACCTATGACGACAAGCGTGCCGCCAGCTCCTTTGAACTCCTGCGCGATCTGGCCGCCGGCCAGCAGATCCTGTACCTGACCGCATCGAACCGGTTTGACTCGGGCGGCCATGCCGTCGTCCAGCTGGTCGGACCCACGGCCGTCGACGAAGCCGGCGGACCGCCCTGACCGTCGTCGTCCTGGGACTGCTGGCCGCGCTGAGCTGGGGCGCGGGCGACTTTGGGGGTGGGATCGCGGCCCGGCGGGGTCCGCTCCTTGGGATCATGATCGTGACTCAGCTGGTGGGCGCCGGCCTGACCCTGGTCGTGGCCGTCAGCCGGGCCGAGACACTGCCACCCATCTGGGAAGTCGGCTGGGCGATCGTCGGGGGCATCTCCGGCGGGATCGGGATCGGCGCCCTGTATCGCGGCCTGTCGACCGGCCGGATGGGCATCGTTGCGCCGATCAGCGGGGTCCTTGCCGCAGCCCTCCCGGTTGGCCTGGGGTTCATTCTGCAGGGCGCGCCCGGACCCACCCGGCTGGCCGGCATGGCCGTGGCCTTCGTTGCCGTGGTACTGGTCTCGCAGGCCGGCGGCGGAGGCAGCCGGCGGGACATTGGCCTGGGCCTGCTGGCGGGCTCCGGGATCGCTGTCTTCAACGTGGCCCTGTCGCGCTTCTCGGCCGGCCAGGTCTTCGCCCCGCTGACGATCGTGCGGGCCGCCGAGGGCGCGCTGGTCATCCTGATCGTCCTGGTCGGCCGGCGAGCGTGGCGCCTGGAGCGCTCGGTGCTGCCCCTGGTCATCCTGGTCGGGGCCCTCGACATGGGCGGCAATGCCCTGTACATCCTGGCCACCCAGGCCGGCCGCCTGGACGTGGCCACGATCCTGTCGTCGCTCTACCCGGTGACCACGGTGGTCCTGGCCGCCGTCCTGCTCCGTGAGCGAATCGCCGGCAGCCACCTCGTGGGCATCCTGCTGGCGGTCGTGGCAATCATCCTGATCGGTGCCGGCTAGGGCTGGCTCGAGCGGTCAGGGCCAGCTGACGGTCATCGTCAAGCCCGTGGTCCCGAAGCCATCGTCCTGGTTGACCAGGGTCCCGTTGTAGGCCGTGGCGGCGACTGCCGGGAATGTCGCGGTCGCGTTGGTCGAGTTGCCCGACGGTGGGATCCCGTGGGCCGGCGTCGACGCCGGCTCGACCAGCAGGGCGTAGGTGAACGGATGCCCGCCCCAATCGGCCTTGACCGTGATCGAGCCGGCTGCCCGAGCTGTCACCTTGAATGTGACGCCGTCGTACGGGAAGGCCGCCCCCTCGAAGCGCCCGTTGGTCAGGGTCACCGACGGGTGAGCTGTGCCAAAGGTGAGGGTGATATCGAGGGTGGGTGCATCGACCCCGCTGCCGCTGGCCGTCACCAGCCAGTTGGTCTTGGCCCGGGTGGTCGTCCCGGTCAGGGTCGCGGCGCTCGAGGTCCGGCAGATCGCCGTCCCACCTGCCGGCTTGAGGCACAGGATGGCCCGGCCGCTGGGGGTCGTGGACTTTGTGGCGGCGACGACTGTGCCCGGCCCCTCCGTCGCGAACGAGAACGTCCGGATTGCCCCGGCGTTCGGCCCGGTCTGGGCATTGAGCTTCATGGCCGTGTACACGATCGTGGTCAGGTTGGCCTGGGGTGTCGGCGATGGGACCGCCGTCGGGGAGGCGGCCGGGGCCGAGCCGGTCGGCGAGGCCGCCGCGCTCGATGCGGGGCTCGAGGCGCCCGCCGACGGGCTGGTTGAGGCACCGGCCGCGGTGGTCGGGCTGGGCAGCGGCGTCGGTCCGGGTCCCTCGTTGAGCACGATCGCCGCCGACAGCCCGCCAAGCAGGGCCAGGATCACGGCCAGGACAATCGCGATGGCGCGCCAGCGGTCGTTCAAGGATGGTCACTCCTGCCACGGCGCGATGACGCCGCTGACGACAGCGTAGTCGCCTGAGCCGGGTCCGTCAGCCGCACCGTCGTTGCATCGACCGCCTGGGGACTGGCCAGGACCTCGATCCGGCCGGGTTGTTCGGCCAAAAGCTGACCCCGGTCCAGGGTCCGGCGCAGGTTGGCGAGCTGGCGCTCGATGACGTCCCCGGGCACGACCCGGTCGATCCGGCCGGCGTTTCGGGCGAGGCACACGGCCGCCGGCAGGTCCAGCACCAGGGCCACCACCGGCCGGCCCTGGCTGGTGGCCAGCCGGCGCAGCGGCCGGCGGGCCGACGCACTGATGTTCGTCGCGTCGATCACGGTCAGCTGGCCGCCGGCCAGGCGCTGAGCTGCCCGGGCGTGCAGGATCCGGAACGCTCGGGCGCTGTCCGCCTGGTTGGCTGCATCGCCGCTCAGCTCGGCTCGCAGCGCGTCGGATGACAGGATCGCGCCGGCCGGGAACAGCCGGGCGGCGAGAGTTGACTTGCCCGAGGCGGCGGCACCAACCAGGAGCACGAGGGCATCGCCGGGGATCTCGATCACGGCCAGATCATGCCCCAGTCGGGCCGGCCGGAGTGGCCTGCTTCGGCTAGCCTTGGGCTGGTGAGCTCCGATCCCCACGCCGACGCCCGGCAACGCCCTCCCGCGCCGGTCCAGGACTGGCGCGTCCTCCTCGTGATCTTCTGCCTGACGTCCGCCGTCGAGGGCCTGGGTGTTGCCCAGATCTTTGCCTTCGCCCCGGCCTACCTGACGTCGATGGGCGTGGCCGACGCCGACCGATTGCGCTTCATCGGGATCTTCAGCGCCCTGATCTTCGTCGTCGGCGCGCCGCTCGTGCCGCTCTGGGGGGTGTGGGCCGACAAGTACAGCCGGAAGGTCGTGATCGTCAGGAGCGCCCTTGTCGAGGCGCTCGTCTTCCTGTGCGTGGCCCTCAGCCGCGAGCCCTGGCAGCTGGCCGGCTCGATGCTCCTGGTGGGCTTCCAGCTGGGCAATACCGGGGTGATGCTGGCCGCGATCCGGGACGCGACCCCGCGCAGCCGACTGGGCACGTCGATCGCCCTGTTCGGGGCAAGCGGCCCGGTGGGGATGGCGATCGGCCCGGTCCTGGGCGGCCGAATCGTCGATGGCCTGCACCAGCCCCTGCCGGTCATCTTCCTCGTGTCCGCGGCACTCTCGGTGGGGACGGCCCTGCTCGTCCTGTTCGGCTCGACCGAGGTGCGGCCGGCGGTGGTACCCCAGGGCCGGCTGCTGAGCCTGGCCTTCGGCGCGGTCCGGGGCGTCCTGACCGACCCGACGATCCGGCGGATCTTCCTGATCTTCGGGATCGCCTTCCTGGGTGCCCAGATGAGCCGGCCCTACCTGCCGGTCCTGGTCGAGGCCGTCAACGGCCGGACCGACCTGGCCAGCGCGATCGGCTTCGTGAGCGGCACGGCCGCCCTGGTCGGTGCGCTGATGTCGCCGATCGGGGGCTGGATCGGTGACCGGATCGGCTTCCGGCCGGTGCTCGTCGGGGGTCTGTTGCTGGGCGGGGTGTCGGCGGCTGCCCTGCCCCTCCTGCCCAGCGTCGGGACGCTGGCCCTGGGCGTGCTCGTATTCGGGGCCTGCTACTCGGTGGAGGCGGCGATGGTCTTCGGGCTGCTGGCGACCGAGGTACCGGCCGAACGGCGCTCGGCCACCCTCAACCTGGTCTACCTGCCGTTGTATGCCGCGGGGATCATCGGACCGATCCTGGGCGCCGCAGTCGTGGGCATCGGGATCTGGGCGCCGTTCGCGGCGGCCGCCGTCGTGTTCATCCTGGGCGGGTTGGGGGTTGCCCTGCTGGGAGTCCAGACCGGTCCGGATCGCGCAGCGGAATGATCGCCAGGAGCATCGCCAGCCCGCCATACCAGAACGCGGGCAGGGCCAGCATCGCCGCGACCGGGACGGCCCAGCGCCGGTTGGTCAAGGCGCCCCAGACCACCACGACGACGGCAATTGGCAGCCGGAACCAGAGCGGGATCGGAAGCGCCGCCCAGGTTCCGCTGGTCTTGCCCACGCTGCCCCCGATCACCGCCAGCCATTCCAGCCAGGCCCGCGAGTCGATCGCCAGCGAGACGGCCACGATCGCGGCCGTGGCGCCCAGGGCGATGAACAGCGAGCGCCACTCGCGCCGGACGGCGAACCACAGCAGGCCGATCCCCGGGGTGACCTTGGTCAGCAGGATCAGCGACCAGGCGGCCGGGTAGCGGAAGCCGATCACGATCGCCGCGGCGATCAACAGGTGGATGTTGCCCCCGATCAGCTCGGGCAGGGCGAACAGCAAGGCCAGGGCGAACAGGCGTGGACCGGACAGGAACCGGACGGTGACCAGCAGGAGCACCGTCCAGATCCCCAGGAACGGCTCCCAGGCGAGCTGCTTGAGCGGAGCCAGGACCTGCAGGAACGCCGGCGAGTAGACGTACGCGATCGGCTGGGTCCATTCGGACAGGGCGTACGGGGCGTCGTAGCCCGGTACCCAGTAGCAGCGGGCGTCCTGGCCGGTGATCAGGTAGCGGCTCCAGGGTTCGCCAAAGAACCACACGACCAGCCAGATCGTCACGGCCAGCCCGAGCCCGAGGAGCTCGATCGAGAGGCGCGGCCGCTGGAAGCGGGGCCCCGCCGGGGCCTGGACCAGGCCGGCGTTGCCCGCGCTCATCGGTTCAGGCGGGCAGGTCGCGGTCGAGCGGACCGGTGTAGCGCATGTCCGGCCGGATGAGCTTGTCGGCGCTCACCTGCTCGATCGCGTGGGCCGTCCAGCCGGCGTGGCGAGCCAGGGCGAAGGTGGCCGGGAACAGGTCGGGTGTCAGGCCGACACCCTCCAGCACGGCTGCCGCGTAGTACTCCACGTTGGTCTTGAGGGTGCGTCCCGGTTTGAGCTCGGCCAGGACGCGCAGGACCACGTCCTCCACGGCAATCGCCAGGTCCAGCCACTCGGGACGCTCGTCCATCGCCTCGGCCACCTGGCGCAGCGCGGCGGCCCGCGGGTCGTAGGCGCGGTAGACCCGGTGGCCGAAACCCATGATCCGGCCGTGCTCGGCGATGGTCTTGCGGGCCCACGCCTCGGCGTTGTCGATCGTGCCGATCTCGTGGAGCTGGCCAAGGACCTCGGCCGGGGCGCCGCCGTGGAGCGGACCCTTGAGGGCACCGATGGCGCCGCACACGGCCGAGGCCAGGTCCGAACGGGTGGCCGTGATCACCCGGGCGGTGAAGGTGGATGCGTTCAGGCCGTGCTCGGCCCCTACGATGAAATAGGCCTCCAGGGCGCGTGCGGCGGCCGGATCGGGTGGGGCGCCGGTGAGCTGCTGGAGGAAGCCGGCGGCGAGATTCAGCGAGACGTCCGGTTCGACCGGCTCGAGACCCTGGCGTAGCCGTCCGAAGGCGGCCAGGGCCGATGGCGAGAAGGCGGTCAGGCTGCGCGCCTGTTCGGCGGTCGGCGGCCAGGCGATCTTGTTGGTGGCGCCCCAGACCGAGACGGCGGTCCGCAGGGCGTCCATCGGATGGGCGTCGTGGGGGAGCTGGCGGAGGGTCGCCAGGACCGGCGCAGGCACCGGGCCGGGATGGAGCTGGGCGCCGGGATGCCACTCGCCGGTCCACAGCAGGTCGGCCACCTCGGCATACGTTCCGTGGGCCACGAGCTGGCCGATCGGGTAGCCCCGGTACAGCAGCCGGCCACGGGCGCCGTCGACCAGGCCGATCGCACTCTCCGCGCCGATGACCCCGGCCAGCCCCGGCGAGTACGGCCGCGTGTCGGGGCCGGCTGCCTCGCTCGAGGGTGCCGGGCTGGTTGACGCCGGGGCGGTCGGATCAGTCATGGTGCGATGGTATCGCGCTCGTCGAGGAAGGCTTCGACCGCCCCGACGAAACCCGCCGGATCGGTGTGGTGCGCGGCATGCCTGTGGCCGGCCAGGCGCACGACCTGGCCGTTGGGCAGGACCGCATCGAGCGCCTGGGTACCGGTGCTGAAGATGGCTGGGCTGTCGCCGCCCACGATCTGCAGGACCGGGATCTGGATCTCGGCCAGGCGCTCCACGCCGGCGTCGCGCCCGGCTTCGGCCCGCAGCTCGCGGATGGCCGTCGGTGCCGCGGCCGCCCGGATCGGCCACGTGGGCGATCGGCGATACGCCTCGACGTCGGCCGGCGACAGGCCCACGACCTGGGCCATGAACGTGGCCATCAGCTCATCGAGGGCGCCCTTCGCGGCCAGCCGGTCGAGCAGGGCGAGCAGTGGCCCGTCGTGGAACGCCTGGCCGGGCGGCGCGGGTGCCCCCTCGTAGACGACCAGCCGGCGGAGGTTGGAGGTGAGGCGCGCGGCACCCAGGCCACAGCGGCCGCCGAACGAGTGACCGACCACGTCAACCGCCCGCCCGCTGTGGGCCGCCAGCCAGTCGACCAGCGCCGCGACATCCTCGTATTCGCGCTCGATCGCGTAGGGCAGGTGGTCGCCGCTCGCACCGCGGCCACGCCGGTCGATGGCGATGACGGTCCGCCGCTGGGCGAACAGCGGGGCAACAGCCCGGAACGCCGTGTGGTCGGCGGTCGCGCCGTGGACGAGGAGCAATGTGGGCAAGGGGCTGGTCGACGGCCCGCTCCGCCACCAGGCGATCCGCGTACCATCCCTGGACTCGACGAACGCCGCCGGGCCGCCGGCCTGATCTCCGGCGGGCCCGGTCATGGCCGCGGGCGAAGCCGGGCTGCGGCAGCCTGATCGATCAGCCAGCTGGCCGACGAGCGCCGGGCGAGCTGGGCAGGCAGGCCCTGGGCGGTGCCCGGATCGGTCCGCGGACCGTCGAGGATCCTGGCCAAAACTTCTGCCTTGGCCGCCCCGCTGACCATGGCCAGGACGGCTCCCGCGGCATCGAGGATCATCGGATTGAAGGTCACCCGGGGCAGGTGCGGCTCAATGTGGGTCGGCGCCGGGATCGCCAGGGCGAGCCGCTCGGAACCGACGGCCGGGCTGCCCGGGAAGACCGACAGCAGGTGCCCGTCAGGCCCGATCCCGAGGAGGACCAGGTCAAAGGCCGGGACGCCCGCCGCGCCCAGGGGCAGCTCGGCGCGCGCTTCCTCGGCATACGTGTCGGCGCACCATTCCGGACCGAGGTCCTCGGCGATCGCCCGGTTGGTGGGCCAGGGGTGGACCTGGTCGAGTGGAATGGGCACACCATGGGTCGGGTCGAGCAGGATCTCGTCCACGGCGAACACGTTCGACAGGGGGTGGTCGGCCGGAACGTAGCGGTCATCGCCCCACCACACGTGGACGTGTTGCCAGGGCACCGTCTCGCGCAGGGGCGAGCGGGCCAGGCGGACGTACAGTCCGGCCGGTGTCGAGCCGCCGGTCGTGGCCAGGTCGGCTCGTCCGCGCCGGCCAACGGCCCCAATCAGGGCCACGGCCACCTGCTGGGCGGCAGCGTCGGCAAGCGCCTCCGGATCGGCCACGATCGTGATCGCCGGCTCATCGGCGGGCTGCCCGGGCCCGGTCACGACCTACGCCGCAGCCGCGATCAGGGCGGCCATCTGGACGGCATCGTCTGAGACGTGGTCGCGCCCGCCGGCCTCGATCGCCTCGGCCAGCAGGTCGGCCTCGGTCCGGCGAGCCGCGTTGAAGCGCCGGTCGAGGATCTCCACGCCATCCTGCCAGGCGCGCACGCCAACCGACTCGGCTTCGGCGGTGACGTCGACCCGCAGCTCGGAACCGCGCCGCTCGCACAACAGCTCCACGCGCAGGGTGGTCCCCGCCGGCGTGGTGCTCAGGACCGGCCGGATCACGACCGAGACATCACTGCTGCCCTGGCGGAGGGTGGCCCCATAGCCACGTGACAGGGTCGACTTGGCACCGTGCCGGGCGGGGACCGCCGGGCCGCCGACCGGGGCCAGGGGCTTGACCACCTGGAGACCCAGCCGGGATGCCATCCAGGCCACGTGATAGAGCGGCTTGACCAGGTTCGTGCTGCCGGCCAGGCCGGTCTCGTCGTGGGTGCCGTAGGTCACGGCGACCCGCCGCAGCGAGCGCAGGTAGGGCAGGAACTCGGGCATGTCGAAGGTTGATGCGATCGCCTCGCGCCAGCGCGACTGTCGGGCCAGGGCGAAGTCCGAGACGGCCGTCCGGGTGGTGCTGGCGACCCGGGCCAGCTCGCGCAGCCGGGCCAGGCCGTCGCCCCGCCAGGACGAGCCGTCGACGACCAGCCGATCAGCCGAAGCCAGGACGTCGCGCGCCTGTTGGCTCTCGAGGCGGGCCTCGCCGGGCCACCAGACCGTGACTGGCAGGTCGTGGATGAGCAGCGGCTCGACGATCGCGGCGAGATGCCGGCCGGTGTCGCCGCCGGCCGTGATGTAGATCGTCTCGGCACAGGTTTCCGGGGCGTCGGCCCGGGGCAGGATGCACTGGGCGGTGATCCGGGCATCGAGCCAGCCGGGGCCATCAGGATCGGCCGAGCTCAGGATGAGGGTGCGCGACGGATGCCGGCCGGTCAGCTGGCTGATGATCGACGCGCCGTGCTCGCCGTCTTCGCTCTGCTGGGCGATCACGACCAGGTTCATCACGCTCGTCCGAGCCGCAATATTGCGGACCTCGACCCCGTCCACCTCGGCCGTCAGCTTGGGCTGGGCCCAGATCCGGGTCAGCTCACGCCCGATCCCGTCGATCGTCGAGGCGCGCGAGGCCCAGCGCAGCTGGGGAATCCCGACCGGGACCAGGCCCTCGATCGCGATTGGACCGCCCGAGACCGGGGCGCGGGCCATCAGTTGCCCAACCCGCTCATCAGATCCGGCGCCAGCGCCGGCCGTCGCGGACCATCAGGTTCTCGGCGTCGTCGGGACCCCACGAACCGGCCGCGTAGTTCGGGAAGGCCGGGGCCGGCGAATCGATCCAGGTGTCGAGGATGGGCGTCACGATCGACCAGGCCTCCTCGACCTCGTCGGCCCGGGTGAACAGCGATGCGTCGCCCAAAAGGGCGTCCAGGATCAGCGTCTCGTAGGCCTCGGGCGAGTCGACGCTGAAGGCCGAGCCGTAGGTGAAGTCCATGTTCACGTTGCGGACATCGATGCCCAGTCCGGGCACCTTGGCGCTGAAGCGCAGCAGGATGCCCTCGTCGGGCTGGATGCGCATCGCCAGCAGGTTCGGCTCGGGCTCGGCGGCGGTGTCCCGGAAGAGCCGGTGGGGGACCTGCTTGAACTGGACCGCGATCTCCGAGGCGCGCTTGGGCAGGCGCTTGCCACTGCGCACGTAGAACGGCACGCCGGCCCAGCGCCAGTCATCGATCGTGAACTTCGCCGCGACGTACGTCTCGGTCTCGGATTCGGGGTCGACATGCGGTTCGGAGCGATAGCCGGCGACATGCTCGGCAGCGACCCAGCCCGGGCCGTACTGGCCCCGGACCACGTCCCGCCGGATCTCGTCGGGGGTCATCGGCGAGATCGCCCGGAGGACCTTGACCTTCTCGTCACGGAGGGCCTCCGCCTCGAAGGCAGCCGGCGGCTCCATCGCCACCAGTGACAGGAGCTGCATCAGGTGGTTCTGCAGGAAGTCGCGCGAAGCCCCGGTCTCCTCGTAGAACGCGCCCCGGGTCTCGACACCGATCGATTCCGCCACGGTGATCTGGACGTGATCCACGTAGCGCCGATTCCAGAGAGGCTCGAAGATGCCGTTGCCGAAGCGGAAGACCATCAGGTTGCGGACGGTCTCCTTGCCCAGGTAGTGGTCGATCCGGTAGACCTGCTTCTCGCGGAAGACCTTGCCCACCTCCCGGTTCAGCCGGGTGGCCGAGTCCAGGTCCCGCCCGAAGGGCTTCTCGATGACCACCCGGCGCCAGCCCGCGCCATGGACCTCGTGGTCAAGACCCACCCGGCCCAGCTGGCCGACGACCTCGGCGAAGGCCGACGGCTGGGTGGCCAGGTAGAACAGCCGGTTGCCCCGCGTGCCGTGCTCCAGGTCGATGGCATCGAGCCGGGTGGACAGCCGGTCGAATGCGTCGTTGTCGCCAAAGTCGCCCTGGTGGTAGACGATCCGGGCGACGAACTCGTCGACGATCGCCTGCTCGACCGGGACCCGCGAGTAGTTGGCCAGGGAGGCCGCAATCTCCTGCCGGAAGGTGTCGTCGTCGTACTCCCGCCGCCCGACCGCGACCAGCATGAACTCGTGCGGCAGCAGGTTCGTCCGGCGGAGCTGATAGAGGGCCGGCAGGACCTTGCGGTGGGCCAGGTCTCCGGTCGCGCCGAACAGGACAATCACGCATGGGTCGGGCACCCGCTCCAGGCGCAGGCCCTGGCGGAGCGGATTGGCCGTCTTCTCGGCCTTGGGCTTGCGCCGGCCATCGTTGGCCTGGCGCAGCTCCCGGATGGTGCTCGGCGCGTCCTTCGCGGTCACGATGGGGCGAGGGCCGCACTGAGGGCCCGCTCGAGGGCGGCCAGGCCGGCATCCGGATCGGCTTCCAGGTGGACCCGCAGGACCGGCAGCTCGTGGCTCTCGAGGACCTGGAAGTCACCCGCGGCCTGGGCATCGATGAGCTGGCCGAAGGTGTACGGCCAGCCGGGAATCGGGCGGTCCTGGGGATGGTCGGCGGTCAGTTGGAAGAACAGCCCGATCGGGGCGCCGCCCTTGTGGAGCTGGCCGGTCGAATGCAGGAAGCGCGGTCCGTAGCCGGCGGTGGTGGCCCGGCCGGTCCGGTCGCGCAGGAGCGTCCGGATCCGGGCGATGGCCGCATCCCGTTCGGGGCTTGACCCGATGTAGGCCTGCAGGGCGAGGTAGGCATTCGGCTTGGCCCGGGCCAGGTGCCGGCGCAGGGCGGCTTCGAGGGTGGCGGCCGGACCGCCGGCGGCCAGGGCCGCGTCGCCGACGAGGGCCAGGCCGTCGCCGGCCGCCAGCAGGTCGACCGGAGCCGGGCGTGCCTCGTGAAGCCGCGCGTCGGCGGCCTCTGCGTGGCGGGACAGGAGCTGGCGGGTCAGGATCTTGGCTTCTTCCACGTTGGGCTGGTCGAAGGCATCGATGCCCAGGACCACGCCGGCGATGGCCGTGGCCACCTCCCAGCGGATGAACTCGCCGCCGATATCGATCGGGTCGGCGAGCTCGATCCGGATCACCGGGTGGCCGGCGCCGGCCAGCTGCTCGAGCAGGGCGTCGGCCGGGGTGCCATCCGAGGCGGGAGCAGGACCGGCCGAGCCGGCCAGGCTGATCCGGACGAAGACCCGGTCGGAGCCGTAGGCAGACGCCTGGCCGAGCGGCTCGAGGTCGACCGGAACGACCCCCACGCCGTGCTTGCCGGTGCTCTCGGCGATGAGCTGCTCGAGCCACGAGCCGAGGGACGCGATCTCGGGATCCACGATGAAGGTGAGCTTGTCGCGGCCGGCGCCGTTGGGCTGGGCGAGGGCCAGTGCACCCATCGCAATCCCCAGCCCCAGCCCGGGATTGGCGGCCGGATTGGGCTCGCGGCAGCGGGCCAGCATCACCGAGGCGGATCCCAGCAGGTCGCCCAGGGACAGGCCGATCAGGCTGGCCGGGACGAGGCCCACGTAGGTCAGGGCCGAGTAGCGACCGCCGATATCGGGCGGATTCAGGAAGACCTCGCGCAGGTCGTCGTGATGGGGGATGGCATCTTCGCTCTTGCCTGGATCGGTGATCGCGGCCATCAGCGTGCCGGGCTGGCCGTGGTGCTCGTGGCGGGCGTTGAACGCGTCCTGGATCCGGCCCCAGCCATCGGCCTGGAAGGCCAGCGGCTCGGTGGTCGTGCCGGACTTGCTGGCGACGATGAACAGGGTCTCGAGCGGGTTCAAGTCATCGACGACCGCACCCACGGCGACCGGATCGGTCGAATCAAGGACCCGCAGCTCCAGCCAGTCGGGGGCCACCCCGAAGGTGTGCAGGAGCACTTCCGGGGCGAGGCTGCTGCCACCCATCCCGGCCACCACCGCGGCACGGAAGCCGTCCTCGCGCAGGCCGTCGCCAAAGCCCTCCAGGGCCGGCACCTGGGCCAGGAAATGGTCGGGTGCATCCAGCCAGCCCAGGCGATCGGCGATTCCTGCCTGGACCTGGGGATCGTCCGACCAGAGCGAGGGATCGCGGTCGAACAGGCGCTCTGCCCAGTTGCCGGCCACGGCGCGGGCCGCCGCCGCCGACCACAGGGTCGCTTCCGCCGGGGCCAGGCGGAGCCCGGGCAGGAGGCCTTCGCCGTCCGGAACGGGGTTGGTCATCAGGAGTCTCCGTATCTGCGCGCGGCCAGGCTGTGGGTCATCGTTCGTGCTCGGCCGCTTCGATTGCCAGGACCTTGTCGACCCGGCGGCGATGGCGGGGCTCATTGGTGAAGCTCGCGCCGAGATACGCCCGGACGATCTCCAGGGCGAGCTCGATGCCCACGATCCGGCCGCCCAGGCAGAGCACGTTCATGTCGTCGTGTTCAACGCCCTGGTGAGCCGAATAGGTGTCGTGGCAGACCGACGCCCGGATGCCGGTCATCTTGCAGGCGGCGACCGAGGCGCCCACGCCGCTGCCACACACGAGGACACCCCGATCCGCCTCTGCGCGCTGAATTGCGCTGCCCAGGCGGAAGGCGAAGTCAGGGTAATCATCCGTCGGGTCGCTGCCGTCGCCGCCGAGGTCGAACAGGGCATCCCCACCGGCCTCGGCCCGGAGCCGGGCCAGGAGCGCGTCCTTGAGCTCGGCGCCACCGTGATCGGCTGCGAAGGCAACGCGCACGTCAGCTGGCCTTCGTGGTCCCGGACTCGACCGGATGGCCGAGTCCAAACCCAAGTCCAAGGCCGGCCGGCTGGTGGCCGGGATCGAGGGTGGGGATCCGGCCATGGAGCCCGTCCCGAACGACCCTCCGGCCGACCTCCGCGACGCGCTCCGGGGTGAACCCGAAATGCTCGAAGACCGTGGCCCCAGGGGCCGATGCACCGAAGTGGTCGATCCCGATGATCGCCCCATCGTCGCCGGCGTAACGGTCCCAGCCCATGGTGACCCCGGCCTCGACGGTCACCCGCTTGTGGGCCGAGCGGGGCAGGACCAATTCTCGGTAGGCCTCGTCCTGGCGCTCGAATGCCGCGAAGCAGGGCAGGCTGACCAGGCGGGTCCGGATGCCGTCTGCTTCAAGCAGGTCGCGGGCCAGGGCAGCCAGCCCGAGCTCGGAGCCGCTGGCGACCAGGACCAGGTCGATCGCCCGGCTGCCGCCGCTCGATTCGCGCAGCACGTAGCCGCCCTTGCGCACGCCGTCGCGGGCCGCGCCGGCCGTCTCGGGCAGGGTGGTCAGCTTCTGGCGGGTCAGGCCCAGCGCAACCGGGCCATCGCGGCGCTCAATGGCCAGCGCCCATGCGGCGACCGCTTCGTTTGCATCGCCCGGCCGGATGTACCACAGATTCGGGACGGCCCGCAGTGCCGCCGGCTGCTCGACCGGCTGGTGGGTTGGTCCGTCCTCGCCCAGGCCCACCGAATCGTGGGTCCACACGTAGGTCACCGGCAGGCCGGCGAGCGCGGCCAGGCGGACCGAGCCGCGCATGTAGTCACTGAAGGTCAGGAACGTGGCGCAGTAGGCGTGGAAGCCACCGTGGTAGGCGATGCCGTTGGCGATTCCGCCCATGGCGTGCTCACGCACCCCGAAGCGCAGGTTTCGGCCTGCCTCGTCGGTCGAGAAGTCGCCGGCGCCCTTGATGTCGGTCAGGTTGGACTCCGACAGATCGGCGGCTCCGCCGAACAGCCCGGGCAAGGGCCCAGCCAGGGCGTTGATCGTGGCCTGGCTGACCTGGCGCGTGGCGAAGTCTTCGCCGACGCCATAACTCGGCAGGCTCGCGTCCCAGCCGTCGGGCAGGGTGCCGGCGAGGCGGCGCTTGAGCTCCGTGGCCAGATCGGGATGATCGGACGTATACCGATCCAGCTCATCATTCCAGGCTTCGACCAGGGCCTCGCCCTCGGGGATGGCCCGGCGGAATACGCCGAGCGCCTCGTCGGGGATGTAGAAATGCTTGTCCGGATCCCAGCCGTAGAACTCCTTGGTCAGGCGGACCTCGTCCTCGCCGAGGGGCGAACCGTGCGCCTTCTGGCTGTCCTGCTTGTGTGGCGAGCCGTAGCCGATATGGGTTCGGACCGCGATCAGGCTGGGCCGGCCATCCTCCATTGCCTTGTGGATCGCGCTGCTGATGGCGGGCAGGTCGTTGCCGTCGTCGACCCGGCGGGTGTCCCAGCCGTAGGCGTCGAAGCGGGCCAGGACGTCCTCGGAGAAGGCCATCGCCGTGGGTCCGTCGAGCTGGATGCCGTTGTCGTCGTAGAGCAGGACCAGCTTGCGCAGCTTGAGGTGGCCGGCCAGCGAGGCTGCCTCGGACGCGATCCCCTCCTGCATGTCGCCGTCGGAGCAGATCCCGTAGGTCCAGTGGTCGATGATGTCGTGATCCGGCCGGTTGAACTCGTGGGCCAGCCGCCGTTCCGCGATGGCCATCCCGACCGCGTTGGCAACGCCCTGGCCGAGCGGGCCGGTGGTTGCCTCGACGCCCGCGGTCAGGCCCCGTTCCGGGTGACCCGGCGTGCGCGAGCCCCACTGCCGGAATGACTCGATCTGGTCGAGCGGCAGGTCATAGCCGGTCAGGTGCAGGAGTGAGTACAGGAGCATCGAGGCGTGCCCCGCCGACAGCACGAACCGATCGCGGTTTGGCCAGTCGGGCACGGTCGGGGCGTGGCGCAGGAAGCGCGTCCAGAGCGTGTAGGCCATCGGGGCCATGCCCATCGGCGCCCCAGGATGTCCCGAGTTTGCCTTCTGGACACCATCGATCGAGAGGGTCCGGATGGTGTTGACCGACAGGAGGTCGAGAGCGTCCGGGGCAAGGGTCATGGTGATCTCGTTGCTCCGTGGATCGGGACAGGTACGTGGGCGCAGGCCTTGCTCCGGCCTGCATCGGCATTGTAGAGCGGTCGGCGGGCGCGACTCTGTCAACGATCCGTGAACGGCGCTGCGTCGTGGCTGGGCGTCCGCGGCTATCCTCGGAGGCGTGCCGAATCGCCTGACTGTCCCGAGTCGACTCAGCCATCGACCTGGCCGGCCCCATCGGCCGAGGCGGGCCCGCCGGCCCGGTGTCCAGGCGATCGTGCTGGGCGACCTCACCCTGGACGTGGTCCTCCGCCCGGGTTCGGCACTCGCCAGTGGCACCGACGTGCCCGGCCACGTGCGCCTGCGCCAGGGTGGCTCGGCGGCGACGGCCGCTCGCTGGTTGGGCCGGCTCGGGGCGCAGACCCAGCTGATCTGTGCGGTCGGCCGCGATCGGCCCGGCCGGGCCCTGGTCGACGCGATCCATGCCGACGGCGTGGTGGTCAGGGCCAGCCGCATCCCAGGGCATCCGACCGGCCGGATCGGGGTGGTCGTGTCGGCCGACGGCGAGCGCTCGTTCGTGGCGGACCGCGGTGCTGCGGACCTGCTGGCGCCCACCGACCTTCGGGCTGCCTGGTTCAAGGGCGCCGAAGTCCTCCATCTCCCGCTGTATTCGCTCTTGGGTGAACCACTTGGCTCGGCCGGACGCGAGGCGATCCGGCTGGCTCGCGAGGCCGGGGCGGCGATCAGCCTGGACCTGGCCTCGGTCGGGCCGCTCCTGGCCCGGGGCCGGCCGGCAGCCCTGGAGCTGGTCCGGGCCGGGGGCCCCGACGTCCTGCTGGCAACCGCCGGCGAGCTGGCGGCCCTGCTCGACACGTCCAACCGGGCCGTCCTGGAAGCGCGTGCCCTGGCAATCGCGCCGATCGTGATCGTCAAGCGCGGCGGCCACGGGGCCACCGTGCATCTGCGCGCGGCATCGGGCGACCCGATCTCATTCGATGTCGCCACCAAGCTGTTGCCGGCCTTCGACACAACCGGCGCCGGCGATGCCTTCGACGCGGGCTTCCTGATCGGCTTCGCCGAGGGTCGGAGGTCCGGCCATCTGACCCCGGCCGGGTTGCGCCGGGCCGTCCTGGGAGGCCATCGTGCCGCCGCCCGTCAGCTCTCCGGACCCAGGCCCGAGCTCGACCTGGGCTGACCGGCGGGCCTAGCCGCCCAGGTGGCGGTCGAACCAGTCGAGCATCCGGGTCATCCGGTCGATCCGACGGTCCACCCTGCCGGCGGCCTGGTAGACGTGGTACTCGTCCGGGTAGAGGACGTACTCCACGGTCCGGCCGAGCGCCCGCAGGGCGATGAAGAGCTGCTCGTTGTCGGCCTTCGGGCAGCGTTCGTCGGCCTCACCCTGGAGGATCAGCAGCGGGGTGCGAATCGCGCTGACATGGGCCAGGGGCGACTGCTTCCAGAGCTTGAGCATGCCTGCTTCGCTGAGCGGGTTGCCCAGGTCGGCCAGCCGCGCAAAATCCGGCCCGCTGTCGGAGTTGGCCCAGTCGTTGATCTGGTTGGTGACCCCGTTCTCGCTGATCGCGGCCGCGAACCGATCGCTCGTGCCGATCAGCCAATTGACCATGAATCCGCCATAGCTCAACCCGATCAGGCCGACGCGTCGCGGATCGGTCAGGCCGCTGGCGATGGCATGGTCCAGGGCGGCGTGGACGTCGTCGGCGTCGACCCCGCCCCAGTCCCCCAGCTGGGGCCGGATCCAGTCGCGTCCGTAGCCGGTCGAGCCCCGGATGTTGGGCAGCAGGACCCGATAGCCGCGGGCCACGAGGAGGGCAACCTCCAGGCTGGGAGCGGGCGCCCATCCGCCGATCGGACCGCCGTGAATGTCGATCACGGTGGGCAGGGGACCGTGGCCGGCTCCGTCCGGTGAGGCGACCCAGACGTCGATCGGGCCCGCCGCTCCAGGAGCCTGGATGAGCTCCATCAGCGGCTGGCCGACGGCGTGCTGCCAGGTGGATCCCATCCGCGTCCGGGTTTGGAGGCGGCCCTTCGCTACGGTCATCACCTCGGGTGCCCGGGCGTCGAGTGTGCCCACGACGACCACCCGACCTCCGTCAGCGGAGATGGCGAGGTGTTCGCAGGCGGCATCGCCGCCGGCCAGGGGGTAGGGCTCGACGGCCGTGCCCCGGCCGGTCGCCGGATCGAGCTGGAACAGCCACGGGACGCAGCGCGGGCCATTCGTCACGAGCGCGATCAGCCGGTCGGTGCCTGCCCAGAACGGTCCGCCCCGGGAGAACACCTGCCAGCCGAGCAGGTCCGTGTCGAGCGACCAACCCACCGGCCGATCAAGCGAGGGTGCCACGGCCTGGGGGGTTCCGGAGCCGTCCGCCGGTGCGATGACGATGCCCGGGCTGACGTCATCCAGGGCGTCCGATTCGATCACACCGGCCACGGCCAGCCAGCGTCCGTCGGGCGAGATCGTCGGGTGGCTGGCCGGCCCGCCCAGGACCATCACCTCGACGGGCTCGCTGCCGTCCAGGCCGACACGCCAGATTGTTGGACATGGGTACAGCTCGGCGCTCGCGGTCCGGTCGGCAGCGAAGACCACGGATCGGCCGTCCGGATGCCAGGCTGGTTGCTGGACGCCCCAGTCCCCGCGGGTCAGGCGGCGGGGGCGGGCGCCGGGCCGGGTAGCCACGAGGAACAGGTGCTCCCACCGATCGAGATGACCCACCTCGTCCCAGCGCCAGTCGGCCCGGCTGATCCGCCGCCCGAGCGGC
>JBBRIV010000001.1:0-60489 GCA_038220425.1 Candidatus Limnocylindrales bacterium | reverse complement strand
CCATTCCACAGGGCCTGGCCGTGGGCATCCCGGATGACGATGTTGGGTGCCGGTCGAAAGCCATTCTGGTGGAACGAGAAGCCGGCAACCTCCAGCGGATCGTTGACCCGGATGACTTTCCGGGCGAGCAGCTCACCGTCCCGGTAGACGGCCAGGTCGGTGGTGTAGTCGAGGACCGTCCCGTCGGCGGCGGTAGGGTCGGCAAAGCCGTAGCTCTTGACCACGAGCAGGCCCTTCGAGCCGATCGCCTGGACCGGCTGGCTTTCGCCCGTGGTCAGCAGGATGCCGCTCTCGAACCCAAACCGGCTGGTGACGGCGGCGGCAACCAGGAACAGGATCAGGCCGAGGTGGCTGATCAGGGTGGCCATCTTGGTCCAGCGATGGCGATCGCCATACAGGTAGCGGACTCCGTCGACCTCGGCCTCGCGGACGTGCAGGCCCGACCGACGCAGAGCCGTCCGGACCGCCCCGGCGTCGACGCCCGACATGGCCGCCCGGTCGGGCAGGCTTGGCTCGTAGAACGGGTCGGGCTGGACCACCCGGATCTCGGCGCTGGTCCGCCACAGCTTGGGCGTCCGATTGAGCGTGCACACGATGATCGAGATGACCAGTAGGACGAGCAGGGCGCTGAACCACCAGGCTGTGAAGATGTTGAAGATCTGGAGGCGTTCCAGGACGGCCACGGCGCCTGGCCCCATGCCCGGGTCATATTTGGCGTGGATGATCTCCATCTGGGCGATGTAGTCGGCCGGGGTCCGGAAGGCGAACGAGGGCAGCTGGGTCACGGTCATGCCCACCAGCCCCACGACGACCAGGACCATGATCTGGAGCACCGCGAAGTTGACCGACGTGAAGAGGCGCCACAGGGCCAGGCCGAGACGAGCCGGCGGCGACATGCGCTGGTCGCGCGAAGAGACGGCCCGGCCGGCCGCCAGCGTGGCGATCTGGGTCCCCTATGCGCCGACGGGCAGGACGCCGCCAACGGGCAGGACGGCGGCGGCGCTCGCGGCCGCCAGGCCGGCGGCAAAGTCCAGGCGCAGGTCGTCCAGGTCCTCGAGGCCAACCGAGCAGCGCAGGAGCCCACCGGCGATCCCTGCCGCTTCCAGCTCGGCGTCAGTGAACTGGCGGTGGGTGGTCGTTGGCGGATGGGCCACGACGGTGTGGATGCTGCCCAGGGTCGCCGTCAGCTCGGGGATCGTCAGGGCGTCGATGAAGGCCGCCCCAGCGGCCCGGCCACCGACGACCTCGAAGGCAAGCATCCCGCCACCAACCGGGAACTGGCGCGCGGCGAGCTCGTGCTGGGGGTGACTGGGCAGACCCGGGTAGCTCACCTGCCTGACCGCGGGTTCGGTCTCCAGCCAGGCAGCCAGGAGCTGCGCCGTCGCCGCATGACGCTCCATCCGGACCGCCAGGGTGGCCAGTCCGCGCAGGACCAGGTAGGCGGACAGGGGCGATAGCGTGCCACCCGTGTCGATCTCCACCAGGCGGACCGCGGCGATCAGGGCCCGCGACCCGGCGACCGTACCAGCCAGCACATCGGAGTGGCCACCGATGAACTTGGTGGCCGACTCGACCACAAGGTCGGCACCCAGCTCCACCGGCCGGCACAGATAGGGCGAGGCGAACGTGTTGTCGACGATGAGCAGCGCGCCGTGGGCGTGGGCGATCGCCGCAAGGCCGGCGATATCGGCGACCACGATCGTGGGGTTGGAGATGGTCTCGACATAGAGCACCCGGGCGGGTGTTGCAGCCAGGGCCGCGTCCACCGCCGCCAGGTCGGTCGTGTCGATGAACGTCGTGCTGATCCCCAGCCGACCGAACTGGTTGATCAGCAGCGAACGGGAAGAACCGTAGATGGCGGTCGTGGCCAGGACCCGATCGCCGGCTCGGAGAACCGCGGCGAGGGCCGCGTGGACGGCGGCCATCCCGCTGGCGAAGACCCGGGCGGCCTCGGCACCCTCCACCTCTGCCAGCGCATCGGCCAGCGCCGTGCCGGTTGGGTTCTCGATCCGGGCATAGGCATATCCCGGGCTGGTGCCGCTCAGGATGGAACCCAGCTCCTGGGCATCGTCCGCCGAAAACGAGGCCGCCAGGTACAGCGGAACCGAGTTCGCCCGCTGGTCCACGACCGGCGGCGTGGTCGCGGCCTTGATCGCCCGGGTGGCGAAGCCGCGCCTGTGGCGATCGGGGGGATTCGTCGCGCGCTGGCCCATGACCGGATGCTACACCGAGCGCGGGCGGGAACCCGTTGACGGCTCGCTGCCGGTACGCCCGGCGGCCCGCGCCTTGCGCGACCGGTCCTGGCGGACGGTGGTGACGAGGGCACTGACCAGGACCAGGTTGACCGCAACCAGGCCGGACAGGACCAGGATGACGACCTCGACAGACACGCTGGTCAGCGGGTCCCCCACTGGTAGGTCTGCTTGACCATGCGCAGGTACACGAACGTCTCGGTGTCGCGCACGCCGTCGATTGCCCGGAGCTTCTCAGCCAGGAAGTCGAGCAGGGCCGAGTTGTCCTCGCACACGACTTCGATCAGGACGTCGTAGGTGCCGGCGGTGATCACCACATAGTCGACTTCCGGGAACGCCCCGACGGCTTCGGCCACCTGGACCAGCCGGTCGCGCTCGCAGCGGATCCCGACCATGGCCATCTGCTGGAAGCCCAGCTTCAGGGGATCTGTGACCCCCACGATCTGGAGAATCCCCCGCTCGACCAGGCGATTCGTCCGGGCCCGAACGGCCGCCTCGGAGACACCCAGGTCCAGGGCGATCTGGGTGAAGGGCCGGCGGCCATCCTCCTGGAGGTGCTCGATGATCCGCTTGTCCAGCGCGGTGACCTCCTCGGCCCCGCGGCTGGTCCTGACCCGCGGCTTGCCTGCGGTCATCGCCTGGCTCCGTGGCCCACCAGGAGGGCCTCGTTCATCGCGCGGAGATGGTCGGGCGTGCTGCCGCAGCAGGCGCCCACGATCCGGGCGCCGGCAGCCTGCAGGTCGACGGCCGCGGTGGCCATCGTCTCGGGCGAGGCACGGTAGACGGCCCGCATGTCGATCAGCTCGGGCATCCCGGCGTTCGACTTGGCCACCAGGATCACGCCGGGGGCGACGGCACCCATCCGGCTGACCACCGGCACGATCTCGTCGGGGCCGTTGCCGCAGTTGCCGCCGATCGCATCGGCGCCCCAGGCGACCAGGCCCTCGACGGCCTGTTCGGGGGTGACCCCCATCATCGTCCGGCCCCGGGTATCGAAGGTCATCGTGGCGATCACGGGGATCCCCGGCGCGACCTGCCGGACGCCTTCCATCGCGGCCTTGATCTCGGTCAGGTCGGACATCGTCTCGATCCAGATGAGGTCCACGCCACCGGCAACGAGGGCCGCAGCCTGTTCTGCGAAGACGTCGACCGCCTCGGGGTAGTCCAGGGTGCCCATCGGGGCCATGATCGCGCCGCTCGGCCCGATGTCGCCGGCCACGAGCGCCCGACCGCCGGCCGCCTCAACCTCGGAACGGAGCAGGATCGCGGCGGTCTGGTTGAGCTCGGCGACGCGCGACTCGAGCCGATGCAGGCCCAGCCGCAGGCGGTTGCCACCGAACGTGTTGGTCAGCAGGATCCGCGAACCGGCCTCCAGGTAGCCTCGATGGATCCGCCGGACCACGTCGGGCTGGGTCAGGTTCCAGACTTCGGGCGGGTCGCCAAACTGGAGGCCCGACAGGAACAGCATGGTGCCCATGGCCCCGTCGGCCAGGATCGGACCGCCTTCGTCCAGAAGTGAGCGCCAGCGCGCACTCGGGGCTCCACCGTCCACGCGGCGGCGCGCAGCGAGGTCCGGGAACCGGGTTGGATCAACAGGCTCGAGCAGTCCCGGGCCTGCATCCACTCGACCGGGCGCACCAGACCTGGTTCCATCCGCCATCCGGCGCGTCCGGCGCGGTTCGGTCATGGGCGCTCCTCGCCGTGCGGTCGGGGTCGGGCAGGGCCGATCGTCTGACCGCAACCATAGCGAACCGGGACCTGCGCCGCGCGCCCGCTACTTCTTGGACGGGCTCGGCTTGGGCTTGGTAGTTGGCTTGGCGGTGGGCTTGCCGCCGGACGGTGCGGGCGTCGGAGTCGGGGCCAGGGTGGGTGCGGGTGTGGGCGTTGGCAGCGAGGTCGGGGTCACCGATCGCTGCTGGAGCGGGCCGATGAGGGGGTCCAAGACCGCGACGATCTGCGCGATCGCCGTGACGAACTGTGGCGCAGGCGCCGCCGGCGGGCCGTTCTGGGTGCTCGAGCCGTATTCCATCAGGATGTTCAGGCCGACGATCGCGTAGGGCGGATCGCCCAGGACCGGCCTGGCCTTGGGATTGAAGCCGGTCGTGGCCAGCAGGGCCTTGCCACTCGTGAACTCGGTCAGGACCAGCGGCCAGGCCTGGTAGGTCAGGTGCAGGCGCTTGACCATGCCCCCGCCCGTGCCGGTGTCGGCCGAGTTCGGCGAGATCTGGAGGCCGGCCTTGATCAAGGCGTTGTAGACGGCATCGACCGAGGCGGGCTCGCTCAGGTGCGGATTGGGCGTGGCGGTTGGCGGCGCCGGCGTAATCGAGGGGGTGGCGCTGGCCGGCGTCGAGCCGCAGGCGGCAGCCAGCAGGGCAGCACCAAGCACGAGCGCGCTGAGTCGAGAATTGCGCATCGGACCGATCCTACCCTGCCACGTCCAGCCGGCGACCGGGCCGATCGTACGGGGCAGCCCGCCGCGGAGTGGTACCGCGAGCCCGGCGCGGGGCCCGCACGGGGGGCGGCTCCGGGGCCGGGGCCGGGGCGCGGTGCCGGAGCGCGGTGCCGGCGGCGCCCGACGCGGCCAAATTGCTAGATACCGCCACCAGCCGCGTTATGGTCGTTCGAACCCCGAATCCCGCGTGGACCGGGCGCCGAGTGGGTCGATTCGTGCACGGGCGTCTCCACCGGACGGCTCCGAAGCAGGAGACCGAGCCGTCGACCGACCATACGGCGGCTGGTGGCGGTATGTGTCAAGAACACGAGCGGCCGACGTGCGACGGCGGCCTCGTGGGCCGGATTTCGTCAGATTGTCACCACCAGCCTCGGCCCGGCGCCGCCGCGACGACCACTCCACGCCGAGGCGGCCTGGCCGGCGCCTATCTGTCGGTCCTGGGCCTGACCCTGACCAACCCGCTGACGATCCTGTCCTTCGCCGCCCTGTTTGCCGGTCTGGGGATCAGCAACCGGTCGCCCATCGAGGCGGACCTCATGACCGTCGGCGTCTTTGCCGGTTCGGGCACCTGGTGGATCGTCCTGACCAGCCTCGTGGCGGCATTCAGGTCGCGGATCACGCCGGCCATCCTGCGCGGCATCAACGTCGTCTCGGGCGTGGTGATCGGCGTCTTCGGCGTCGTGGCGATCGTCCTGGCCATCCGCGGCTGAGCCCGATGGTCGGGGGCGGTTGAGTACCAACGTTCGTGGCACGGTTCCAGTTTCACGTCCAGACTTGACCGAACGGCGCCCTGCGCGCCATCCCGGGTCCAGGTGACCCATCCCCGACGTCGCCGCGATGCCACGGCGTTCTGGCAGTGAGGAGGCAGGACATTGGGTTGGTTCGCCAACGGCGCCCATCGGGCGTCAACCCTGTTCACGGGCGCACGGGCGCTCACCCTGGCCGTCGCCCTGGTCGGAGTCGGCGGCCTTAGCAGCGTGCCAACCGTCGCGGCGTCGAGCCCGGCCGGAACAACCTCGGCCATCACACCTGCAGTTGCCGTCGCCCCGATGCGGGCCGTCATCATCGTTGGACCTTCGGGCACGGGCACCGCCCAGAACATCGTCAACGCCCGCCAGTTGGCCGCCCAATTGCGCAGCTACGGCGCGACCGTGATCGAGTTGTATAGCCCGGGCGCGACCTGGCGTCGGGTGGTCAGCGCGGCCCAGGGGGCCAACATCCTGATCGACATGGGCCACGGTAACGGCTGGCCCAGCCCCTGGGGCCCGTACCAGGAGAACACCAAGGACGGCCTGGGCCTCAATGGCACCGCCAATGCCGGCAACCTGAACCTTGTCTACTACGGTGCCAACTTCATCCGGGCGGCGATCCACCTTGCCCCGAATGCGGTCGTGATCCTGCGCGGCATGTGTTACACGGCGGGCAACTCGGAGCCCGGCCGGGCCTGGCCAACGGTCGCGGCCGGTCGACAGCGGATCCAGAACTTCGCAGCCGGGTTCCTGGCCGTGGGTGCCAAGGCGGTCTTCGCCGAACCGTACGGCGACGTCAGCTACATCCTGAGCGCGATGTTCACCACGAAGAGCACGGCTCGCCAGATCTGGATGGGCCACCCGATCGGCGGGGCTTCGAGCTACCTCGCGTATCCATCGCAGCGGACCGCTGGTGCCCACCTGATTGCCCAGTTGGACGGTGCCGGCCACTTCCGGCGGTCACTGACCGGCAGCCTGGACCTGACGATCACAGCCCTGCCCTGACTGGCGGTCAGAGGCGGGGACGGGATTGGTCGGGGCGAGGACCGCGAAACGCGAATTCCTTGTCAGATACCGTGCCCAGCAGCGGCGTGGGTCCAGCGCTGAGCGGGTCGATTCGTGCACGGACGTCTCCGCTGGACGGATCCGAACCAGGATTCCGAGCAGTCGACCAAACATACAGCGGCTGGTGGCGATATCTGTCAAGACACGGCGCCGGCAGCCGCGGGTTGGGGCCGTGGGTCGGGAGCCGAAGGTTCGGCGGCCGGGGACGGGATTGGTCGGGGCGGCGGGATTCGAACCCACGATCTCGTGCTCCCAAAGCACGCGCGATGCCAAACTTCGCTACGCCCCGCCTGACCGGGCTTCACGATACTCGACAACCGGCCGAGTGTGACTCGGGCTAGCCCTCAACCGGCGGCTGATCGTCGTGCCAGAACGTGGCCAGGGCCTCGGCCACGGCCTTGAGCTGACGTTGGGTCAAGCGTTGCCCGAAGGTGCGCTCGATCACCTTGTTGTGGTCGATGAAGGCGGCGTCATGGCGCCGGCGACCCTCCTCGGTCAGGAGCACCCGGACGCCCCGGCGATCGCCCTGGACCGCTTCGCGCCGGACCAGTCCGGCGGCCTCGATCCGGTCAATCAGGCGCGTCAGCCCGCTCCGTGTGAACAGCGAGCGCTGTTCCAGCTCCTGCATCCGCAGGCCGTCTTCGGCCGCGTCGTGCAGCTGGGCCAGGACGTCAAGCCAGGTCAGCGGAAATCCCGCCTGGGCGATGAGGTCCGGCTCGGCCGCCTGGAGCGTACGTGATGCCGCGAACAGCACGCCCCGCCAGGCGTCGTTCCAGAGGGTGGCTGGCCGGCTTGCGTCTTCGTCGTTTGTCACGAGCAGACCGTACCCTGTTTCTCCTGACTTGGCAACATTTGACAAATAAGTAGTTGACATAACAGACACTTCGGTGACAGGATCTCTCCACAAACCAGCAGCGCACCAACGTGCCCTGGTCCAATCGGAGGCATCACGATGACCACGCTCTTCGTTCGGCATCAGGTCGCGGACTACGCCAAGTGGCGCCAGGTCTACGATGCCTTCGGCCCCACCCAAGAGAGGTTGGGCGTCCAGGACCAGGCCGTCTACCAGGCGATCGACAACCCGAATGACATCACGGTCCGCCACGAGTTCGCATCCCTGGCGGCCGCCCAGGCCTTCGGCAGCAGCCCCGAGCTGGGCGCGGCGATGCACGACGCCGGCGTCGAGGGTGCCCCTTCGGTCTGGTTCACCAGCCAAGCCTGATCTGGGCCGGAACGCCCGGCCGGTCGCACAGGACGGGTGTCGCGAGGCACCCGTCCTTTTCATTGGCCGGGTTCCACCTTGCGAGGGGCCTGCCCATCGGTCAGACTCGGGCCGATGTCCCTCTTGAACCTGATTCCGGGCCTTGTCGGCGCCTTCGTGGGGGTGGTTGGCACGCTCGCAGTGAGCTTGATCCTGCAGCGCCGGGACTACCTCCGGCGGGCCTGGAGCTCGGCCCGGGCCGTCTACTTCGAGCTCGACGTCAACCGCCTGAGCGTGGAGCTGGCCCTCGAGTTTGGGTCATTCGCCCCCCTCGGTCGGTCATCCTTCGAGCGCCTCCTGCCCGAGTTGGCGACGATCCTGGATGTCGCCGAGTTGCAGGCGATCACCGGCGCGTATACCGGTCATGCGGGATATCAACAGATGTCCACCGAGCGCGATCACCCGCGGGCGGTCCGCGAGCTGGCCCTGCACGGCCTCCTCGCAGCCCATGTCCAGGCCCTCCAGGTCCTGCGCCAAAAGGCCTTCTCCGAGAGCGAACGCCGGATGCTCGCGGCAGCCCCGCCGGCAACCGTCGAGATCACGTCGGCAACAACCCCCGAGGCGGCCCGGCCGCGCTGACCCGCGAAGGAGGACCCATTGACCGTCGACCACCGCGCCCTGTTCGAACGCGTCTCGCGAGCCATCAACGACCGTAATTTCGCTGCCCTCGGCGACCTCTTCACGGACGACTACCTCCTGGACTATCCCCAGTCCGGGGAACGCATCCGGGGCCTGGCCAACTTTCGGGCGACGCTCGAGAACTACCCGTCGGGGGTCCCGCGGGACGGCATCGACAAGTCGACGATGCGGGTGGAAAGCGACGAGCGCTGGGTCGTGACCCCGATGTTCACGGTCGTCCGGGTGGAGGGCAGCGGGACCGTGGGGACGGCCACCTTCAAAAACCGCTATCCGGACGGTTCGATCTGGTGGACGGTCCAGACGTACGAGCTTGAGGGCGACAAGATCGCCCGTGCCACGACGTTTTTCGCGCCGGCCTTCGAAGCCCCCGAATGGCGCACTCCATATGTCGAGCCGATGGCAACGGGCGGTCATGAGACGAGGTAGCAATGGCAGCTGAGCCAAGTACGTCGGGCCGAACCATTCGAGTCGCCGTCGTCCAGGCGGCATCGGTCGCATTTGATCGCGAGGCGTCCCTGGACAAGGTCGCCCAGTGGACGGCCAGGGCGGCAGAAGCCGGCGCCGAGCTCGTCGTCTTCCCCGAGGCGTTCGTATCGGGTTATCCCAAGGGGTCCGACTTCGGGGCCGTCGTGGGCTCGCGCAGCGCCGCGGGTCGCGAGTGGTTCCGGCGCTATCACGAGAGCGCTGTGGATGTGCCCGGACCAGCGACCTGGAGATTGGGCGAGATCGCCCGGGACCACGGCGTCCACCTGGTCATCGGGGTGATCGAGCGGGCGGGCGGCACACTCTATTGCGCTGCCCTCACCTTCGGTCCCGACGGGGCCTTGCTGGGCGCGCGCCGGAAGCTCATGCCGACGGCGATGGAACGCCTGATCTGGGGCTTCGGCGACGGCTCGACCCTGGACGTGGTGCCAACCGCGCTGGGCCGGATCGGGGCCGTCATCTGCTGGGAGAACTACATGCCCCAGCTCCGCCTGGCGATGTACGGGCAGGGCGTCGAGCTGTACTGCGTGCCCACCGCCGACGATCGCGAGACCTGGCTGTCAACGATGCGCCACATCGCCATCGAGGGCCGCTGCTTCGTGCTCTCGGCCACCCAGTTCGCCCGCCGTTCGGACTACCCGGCCGACTACCCGGTCGACGTTCCGGCCGAGGAGGTACTGATGGCCGGCGGGAGCTGCATCGTCGATCCGCTGGGCCAGGTCCTGGCCGGCCCGGCGCGCGACGGCGAGACGGTCATCACCGCCGAGCTCGACCTGGACCAGATCGTGCGCGGCAAGTTCGACCTGGACATCACCGGACACTACTCCCGGCCGGACGTCTTCCGGCTGAACGTCAACACCAACCCGCAGGTACCGGTGGCGTTCTGGGGCGGCCAGCCCAACGACGACGAGCACGACGGCCACGACGACGCGGAGCAGCACGACCACGCCGAACACGACCACGCCGGCCGCGACCACGCCGGCCGCGACCACGCCGGCCACGACCATGGCCAACATGAGCATCGCCCGGTCGGCGAATGAAGATTGCCGTGGTGGGCACCGGCGGCCTGGGTGGCTACTTCGGGGGACGGCTCGCCTTCGCTGGCGAGGACGTCCACTTCATCGCTCGCGGTGCCCACCTGGCGGCGCTCCAGGCCCACGGCCTGAGGGTGGAGAGCGTCCACGGTGACTTCGCCCTGGGCGCCGCCGAGATCCAGACGACATCCGATCCCGCGGCCGTCGGACGGGCCGACATCGTCCTGTTCACGGTCAAGGCGTACGACACCGACAGCGCCGCCAGAGAGGTCCTGCCCAGCCTGGTCGGCCCTGACACCGCGGTGATCTCGCTCCAGAACGGGATCGACAACGAGGAGAAGCTGGCCGCGATCATCGGCGCCGGGCACGTGGCCGGGGGCGCCGCCTATATCTTTGCCGGCATCGTAGAATCAGGCGTCATCCGCCACACCGGCGGCCCGGCTCGACTCGTCTTCGGCGAGCTGGACGGACGGCCCAGCCCCAGGCTCGAGGGATTCCTGGCGGCCTGCCAGCGGGCCGGAATCAGCGCCGAGATCACGACCGACGTCCGGGTGGCCCTGTGGACGAAGTACACATTCATCTGCGCGGTGGCCGGCCTGACCGCGGCCACCCGGCGGCCCATCGGCGTCATCCGGGAGATCCCCGCCACGTGGCAGCTCTTCCGGGACGTCCTGGAGGAGGCCGCCGCAGTGGGTCGTGCTGAAGGGGTTGCGCTCCCAGGCGACCTGGTCGAGCGCCATCTCGCGGCCGCCCATGCGCTCGCCCCGACGCTCTACTCGTCACTCCACGACGACCTTGTCGGCGGGCGACGGATCGAGCTTGAGGCGAACCTGGGCGAGCTGGTTCGAAGAGCTGGACGGGTCGGCGTGCCGTCGCCGGCGAGCGCCGCGCTGTACGCCGTGATCCTCGCCCAGGTCACGCTCGTCGATCGATGACCACGGGGCAATCGTCCGGCTAGCCGTCCGCCAAGCGGCCGCGTATCCTGCCAGCACCGCTACCCGTACCGCCACTGATTGCGAAGGGGACCGCCCAATGTCCATCCGTCGTCTGCTGTCCGGCCTCGTAGCCCTGAGCGTGGTGCTGGCTGCCTGTTCCGGCTCGACTCCGGCATCTGCCACTCCCTCGGACACACCCGCCGCCTCGGCCTCCGCCAGCCCAGCGGCCAGTCCGTCGCCCTCGGCCAGCCCCAGCCCAACCCTGAAGCCAACACCCAGCCCGTCGCCCACCCCAACCCCGGTCCCGACACCGTCGGCATTCACCCTGGACTCGACGGTCTGGTGGAGCGGCTACGTGATCCATGTCACGGACGGCACGTTCGACCCGCTCAGGCACGTCCTGCACGTGAACGCGACGTTCACCAACATGTCCACGATCCAGACCGATTCGAGCACCCTGGGCAACGACCTCAAGGTGGTCTGGAATGGCCAGTTCCTGGTCGGCTACGTGACTGGTGGGGCCATCCCGGTCGGCGCGACAGCGTCGGCCCAGATCCAGGTCACCCCACCCCCGGGCTTCGTCGTTGCCGACACGGTCCTGACCTTTGGCGCGCCGGATGAGCACCAGGCCCTGGTCCCACTCAACGGCAGTGCGGCGACGTCCGAGCAGCCCACCACCCTGACCGCCGGCGGGGTGGACAAGATCGGCACGTTCGCCTCGTTCACGATCACCAAGGCGCTCCTCCTGCCGGCCGGCTGCTACGGCTATCCCGAGAAGTTCAAGTTCATCCAGCTCAAGAAGACCGACGTGTCCCTCGTCCTGTACGGAACGTTCACCAATGCCGATACGGTCGGCTACGCGTCCATCGACCAGGCCTTCGTCGTGGCCCCGGACACCACTTCGGCAACGAGCGTCACCGGAGGCAGCTGGTCGCTGGCCCCCAAGCAGACCCTGCGCAACGAGGGCATGTGCTTCGACGTGGCGGCGCCCGGCAGCGGGTCGTACACGCTGACCATCCACGACTCGCATTCCAAGGCGTTCGGCAAACTGGTGCTCGTCGTTCCCTGACCGGTCAGCGGACCACGAATAGGCTCACCAGGAGCAGCCCCAGGACCGCGGCGGTGATCGCCGCATACAGGCGATCCCGCTCGAGTCCAAAGGCGACCAGCGAGACGCCAACCCGGACCACGGGCGTGGCAACGAGGACGAGGAGGCCAAGCTGGGCGATGGCCACGGGTCGCCCAGCGGCGAGGCCGGCGAACACGCCCGAGAAATCGGTGGGATCAGCCGGATTCGGCGGCCCGCCAATGAGAGAGCCGGTCCAGCCTACGGCGAGGCTGCCCACGAAGCCGATCGCCACGAAGACCGCGCTGAGCGCAACGCCCACGCTGAGGACGGTCGATACCCACGCCCGGAATCGTTCGGCGCTCATCAGATCAGCCCAATGCCGCGGGCCAGTGTCTGCAGGCCGACCAGGACCAGCACCGGCACAAACACCCGGCGGACCGCCCGACTCGAGAGGTGGGGCAGGATTCGCGCCCCGATGACGGCTCCGATGAGTACGCCCAGGGCGACCGGGGCGGCGATCCGCGGGTCCACGTCGCCCCGACTCAGGTAGATCCCGGCCGAGGCGGCGGCGGTGACCCCGATCATGAAGTTGCTGGTCGCCGAGCTGACCTTGATGGGCAGTCCCATCGCGGCGTCCATGGCCAGGACTTTGAGCGCGCCGGAGCCGATCCCCAGGAGCCCCGACATCAGCCCGGCGATCCCCATCAGGGCAAATCCAAACGGGATCCGCTGGGCGGCGTAGGACACGATCCGGCCTTCGCTCCGGTCGGGATAGGAGCCCACGAGTTCGAGGCGGATCGCCAGTGCCGACGGTGCAACGAGCGGGGCCGGCCCGTCCGCCAGCCGGACCAGCTGGGTTGCCGCCGAGCCGAGCAGGACCAGGCCCAGGACCACGAACAGCAGGCTGGGCGCAACGACGGCGGCCAGCAACGCGCCGGCGATCGCTCCGATCGTGGTTGCCAGCTCAAGGAACATGCCGATGTGGAGGTCGGTCAACTGGTCGCGGACGTACGCCGCGGCCGATCCGGAGCTCGTCGCGATCACGCCCACGATGCTGGCGCCAATCGCCAGGTGGATGTCGACCCCGAAGAGGATGGTCAGCGCCGGCACCACGAACAGGCCGCCGCCGACACCGGCCAGGGCCCCGATCAAGCCGGCGACCAGGCTGATCACGAAGATCCCCAGGTCGGCCCCCAGGGGCATGCTCGCGACGATGCTCGGCAGGGCCATCTCCTACGTATACCTAGGACATCGTAGCGGAACGGGTCGGCGCAACGAAATAGCGACGAGACAACCCGGCCGTTGTGGGGGGCGTGGTGCTACGCTGCGCCCGTCTCGGTAGGAGGAGGAGTCCCTGCCGGGGGACGCCGCAGCGCGTCGAACATCACAATGATTCGTTGGAGGAGATCCGGAATGCGTTCGTTGCGCACGGCCGCTGTCGCAGCTGCGACCCTGGCCATCGTCCTGTCCGCCTGCACTGCGGCGGCCAGCCCATCCGCGGTGCCGCCCACGGCTGCGCCAACTGTCGCCCCAACGGCTGCCGCGTCGGCCAGCGCGGCGCCCAGCGTCGCGCCGTCTGCCAGCCCAACTGCGGCCCCGTCGACCATTCCGCTTCCGTCCGGCGCCGCCCTGACGGTGGCGGGCGGCCTCGCGATCTGCTCGGACATCCCCTACCCGCCCCTTGAGTACTTCGACCCGAATGCCAAGCCGATCGGTTCCGACATCGAGATCGGTCAGGAGATCGCCAAGCGACTCGGGCTGAATGCCGTGATCAACAACACGGTCTTCGACACGATCGTCCCGGCCCTGATCGCCAACAAGTGCGACATCATCATCAGCGACCAGAACATCACGGCCGACCGGGTGAAGCAGGTGGACATGATCCCGTACTTCCAGGCGGGCCAGTCGTTCGTCGTGGCCGTGGGCAACCCGGCCGGGATCAACACAACGGACGACCTGTGCGGCAAGAAGGTCGGGGCCGAGACCGGCACGACCGAGGTCGACTACCTCGCGAAGACACTGTCTCCAGCCTGCGTCACGAAGGGCAAGCCGGCGATCACGTCCAAGTCATTCGGCAAGGACTCCGACGCGCTTCTCGCGCTCCAGTCGGGCCAAGTGGACGCCTACTTCGCGGATACCCCACCGGCCGCCTACTACACCATCCAGCACCCCGACCAGTTCGTCCTTGCGCCGATCCCGCCGCTCGCTCCGGCCTTCGCCGGGATCAGCGTCTTGAAGAGCAACACCGGGCTCCGGGATGCCGTCCAGCAGGCGCTCCTCTCGATGGTCAGCGACGGGACCTACCTGGCGATCCTCAAGAAGTACGCGGTCGACTCGGGTGCCCTCACGGCAGCCGACATCTCGACCGTCAACAAGATCCAGTAGCGCGATCGCGGTGGCGACGGCTCGCCCGATGAGCACGTCCGTTCGCGTTCGCTCGATGCGAGCACCCCGATCCGCACTCGCGGTCGGGGTGCTTGTCGTCGTCGCACTCACCCTGGCGGGCTGCGCGTCTGAACGGGCGCCGTATCCGTATCACTGGAACCTATTCTTCGATTCGATCTTCCGGCCTGATTCGCAAATCCTCAATGGCCTGTTCCTGACCGTGGTCATCTCGATCATTGCCCAGGCGATCGGCGTGGTGATCGGGATCTTTGCGGCCCTCGGCAAGATGTCCAAGGTGCTCCCGATTCGCTGGCTGGCGAACGTGTACATCTGGTTCTTCCGGGGCACGCCCCTGATCGTCCAGCTCGTCTTCTTCTTCTACGGTCTGAGCGTCGCCCGGATCTACACCTGGCCCGATCTGACGCTCGGTCCGATCACGATCGAAGGCGCCGTCCAGGCCGGGATCTTTGCCCTGGGCCTGAACGAGGGTGCCTACATGGCCGAGATTGTCCGCGCCGGCATCCTGGCGGTCGACCCGGGCCAGATGGAAGCCGCCCGGGCCCTGGGCATGACCCCGGGCAAGGCGATGCGCCGGATCGTCCTGCCCCAGGCCGCCCGGGTGATCATTCCGCCGCTCGGCAACGAGTTCAACAATATGCTCAAGACCACCTCGCTGCTCTTCGTCCTGAGCGTGGTCGAGCTCTACTCGGTGTTCAACATCAAGCAGGGCAACTCGTTCACGCCGTTCGAGTACTACCTTGCCGCGGCCGTCTGGTATCTCCTGCTGACCACGATCTGGGGGGTGGTCCAGTCATGGATCGAGCGCCGCCTGGCCAAGGGCACACCGGGCGCGTCAGCGGCGGGACCGAGCCTGGCGACCCGGATCCTCGGCTTCCGCGGCCCATCGGGAGGTGGCCATTGACCAGCCAGCCTGACGACATCAACCTGCTCGAGGCGATCGGCGGGGCGCCCCCGTCCACGGCTACCAACGTGGTCGAGGTCACCGACATCCACAAATGGTTCGGCAAGAACGAGGTCCTCAAGGGCGTCTCGATGACGGTCCGGCAGGCCGAGGTCGTGGTCGTCTGCGGACCGTCCGGCTCGGGCAAGACCACGTTCATTCGCTGCGTCAATCACCTCGAGAAGATCCAGCAGGGCCGGATCAAGGTGAACGGGCACCTGATCGGCTACCGCGAAGAGAACGGCAAGCTCATCTCGGACAAGGAACGGAACATCGCCCGCCAGCGCCAGGAGATCGGGATGGTCTTCCAGCGCTTCAACCTGTTCCCCCACAAGACGGCCCTGGGCAACATCATCGAGGCACCCGTCCAGGTTCGCGGGATGGCCGTGGACGAGGCGATGGAGATGGGCCGCAAGCTCCTGACCCGTGTCGGCCTCGCCCACAAGGAAGATGCCTACCCGGCCCAGCTGTCCGGCGGCCAGCAGCAACGGGTGGCGATCGCCCGGGCCCTGGCCATGCGTCCGGCGGTGCTCCTGTTCGACGAACCCACCAGCGCCCTCGACCCGGAGATGATCGGTGAGGTCCTGGAGGTCATGAAGGAGCTCGCCCGGGAAGGCATGACCATGATCGTGGTCAGCCATGAGATGGGCTTTGCCCGCGAAGTGGCCGACCGGATGGTCATGATGGACGACGGCCTGATCATCGAGGAAGGCACGCCCGAGCACTTCTTCACGAACCCTCAGCAGGAACGGACGAAGAGCTTCCTGTCGAAGATCCTGTAGGTCCCGGCGAGCGGGCCGGGCCATGAGCTCGGGCTAGGGGCCCGGGCTGGGGTCGGGGCTGGGACTGGCCCCGGGGTCGCTGCTCGCGCCGGCAGCCGCGCCGCCCACGACAGGCCGGGTGCCCGGCACGCCGAACAACTGGGCGGCCATGGCCCGGATCTTGACCAGGTCGGCGACCTGGACGGAGCCGTACGGCGAGATCGACGCCGGGTGAACCAGCGGGAAGCGAATCACGACCTGGAAGATCGACTTCGGGCCGATCTCGGATGCGATCGCGGCCAGGTTGGGCAGCTGGTCACGGGGCAGGTCGGTCTCGATGTCGTGCCCAACGGCGGCGATCAGGGCGGGCAGGCGCAGGACGAGGTCGGGGCTGCTGATCTGCCGGCGCAGGGCCAGCAGGAGCAGCTGCTGGCGGGCCTGGCGGGTGAAGTCACTCTCGCCGGCCGGGTGCCGGATCCGGGCATAGGCCAGCGCGTCTGAGCCATTGAAATGATGCGGACCGGCGGTCACCGACCAGCCCATGTGGACGCCGTAGCCGTGGTACGTGGGGTCATCGAGGGGCTTGGCAATGTTGATGTCGATCCCGCCCAGCGCATCGACGAGGGTCACGAACGAGGCCAGGTCGGCGGTCACGTAGTAGTTGATCGGGATCCCCAGGATCAGCCCGACACTGTCCTCCAGGGTGCGCATGCCACCCACCGGGAAGTCCTTGGGATGGGTCTGGGCAAAGCTCATGAGTGAATTCAGCTTGGCCGCGAAGACGCCCCCGCCGGTGAGCGGCGCATTGACCATGTCCCGGGGCAACGAGACCATGCTGGCCGTCTTCCCGACCGGGTCGACCGAGACGACCATCATCGAGTCGGTCAGGGCATGATCCCGGCCGGCGCCTGAGTCGACACCCACCAGCAGGATGTTGATCCGGCTGCCGGCGACCGGGACCAGGCCACTCTGGGCACCGGCCACCCCGCCGCTGATCGCCGTGTTCGAGAAGATCGACGAGAACGCGTTCATCGCGCCGAGGCCAACCGAGGCGGCAAACAGGTGGGGCACGGCCGTGACCACGAAGATCGCCGCCAGCCCGGCAGCGGCACCCCGGCTCGGGCGCCAGTCGAAGCGCTGGTCGAAGAACGCCTGGCCGGCGGCCAGGATTCGCCAGGCGAAGGCCACGGCATTGACGATCAGCAGGGCCACGATCGTGGTCGGGGCCAGGACCAGGGCGAGGAGCTGCGGCAGTGGCACCAGCCGGCCGATGAGAACGGCGATCCCGATCAGGGCCAAGCTGGGCAGGGCGAACTGGACGGCGATCCGCCAGCTGGCATTGACCAGCTGGCCGCTGCCCGGCAGGAACGACGAGAGCAGGGCGCTGAAGACTCGCCGCCGATCGCTGGGCCGGGCCGCGGCCAGATCGTCGGCGTCCTCGTCGACGTAGCGGCGCACCTGGACTCGAGTGGGGTCAACGGGCTGCTCAGCGCGCTCCAGCGGCCGGGCGTCGCGCCGCAGGGGCCGGACGGCGGGTGGCCGCTGGCCTGGCGAATCACGACGAATGCGATGGGCCTGCACGCGGGGCCTGACTCCAGCTGCGGTATCCGACGGCGGCGGCCAGGAACGGCCGGCCGGGCCAGAGTCTATCAGGCCGTTCCGCGATCTGGTGAACGAATGTTCAAGGTTTGAGCGATTCTGAGCGTGGTAGCCAGTTGTTGCAGCTGTGAAGTTTGGGCTCGCTCACGCCCGGTGGCAGGCACAGGAACGCCGGGCGGTCCCAAGTTACCTGCCAGTCACCGCCCGGCGCCGAAGTTCAGACGCGCGACTTCCCGGCGATGTAGCGCGCGACTCAGAACGAGCCGATGATCCCGGCTGCGCTCAGTCCAGGCTGCCCGTGCCGGCCGCCCGTCTGGAGCGGCTCGACTTCTTCTCGAATATTCGCCCGAGTAGTACTCGATCAGAACCGTGGGCGATTCGAGCGAGCCGTGGCTCCGCGCGACGCGAATTCGTGCGTGGCGGCGCGTCCAGCCGGGCCAAATCGGGGGCCGGTGGGGCCGATTCCTGCTTTTGCACTCCCCCGGCAGGTATTCGAGAAGAACCGGGCCCGCGCCGCGACACAACTGCGCGCGCCGCGACACAACTGCCCGCCGCGCCCATCCGAACCGGCACCGAACCCGGCGCGCGACTCAGAACCCCAGGGCGTGCAGTCGCGGTGCGAGGCGCCGGGCAGCCCGGGATCGGTGCGAGATCGCCGCCTTTTCGGGGGCGGAGTGCTGGCCGATCGTGCGCCCGCCGGGCCGCTCCGTGAGCGGTTCGAAGATCGGGTCGTAGCCAAAGCCGGCGCTGCCCCGGGGGCCCTCGGCGATCCGGCCACGGAGCGTGCCCCGGGCTTCGGCGGCGATCGGCAGGCCACCTCGCCGGCCGGCCTGGTCGGGCAGCACGAACGTCAGCACGCACACGTAGCGGGCTCCACGCTGGTCAGCCGGCAACCCGGCCAGCACCGCCAGCAGCTTCGTGTTGTTCTGGACATCGGTCGCGGTCTCGCCCGCATAGCGCCGGGTGCGCACGCCGGGACCGCCGTGGAGCGCGTCCACCTCGATCCCCGAGTCGTCGGCGATTGTGGGCAGGCCGGTCAGGCGGGCGTAGAAGCGGGCCTTGAGCCGGGCGTTGGCCTCGAAGGTCAGGCCGTCCTCGACCGGGTCGACCGCGATCGCCAGGGCATCCAGGGTCAGCAGCTCGGCCCGCTCGGGTCGGAGCAGCGCAGCCAGCTCGGCCAGCTTGTGGCTCGAGTGGGTGGCGATGACGATCCGCGGCCGGGCCGGCATGTTGGTCAGCGCTTGACCTGGGCCAGCGCGGCGGCCTGCGCGGCAAACAACCGTTCGAGGCCCGTCCCGGCCAGGTCGAGCAGGCTGGTCAGCCCGGCCCGATCGAAGGGCTTGCCCTCGGCCGTTCCCTGCAGCTCGACATACGCCCCGGCGTCGGTCCCGACCACGTTGAAGTCAACCTCGGCCCGGGAATCCTCCGAATAGTCCAGGTCCAGGTAGGCCTGCTCGCCCACGATCCCCACGCTGACCGCGGCGACCTTGCCGCTGATCGTGCGCTCCATGCCGTAGGTGATCAGGGCCGCCGCCAGGGCCACGTAGCCCCCCGTGATCGACGCGGTCCGGGTGCCACCGTCGGCCTGGAGGACATCGCAGTCGATCGTGATCGTGCGCTCGCCCAGCTTGGCCAGGTCCACCACGCCCCGCAGCGATCGCCCCACCAGGCGCTGGATCTCGTGGGTTCGGCCGCCGATCCGGCCCTTGGCCGACTCGCGCTGGGTGCGCTCGGCGGTTGCCCGAGGCAGCATCGAGTATTCGGCCGTGACCCAGCCGGTGCCCTTGCCCCGGAGATGGGGCGGGACGCGGTCCTCGATCGAGGCCGCGCACAGCACCTCGGTGTCGCCGACCCGGATCCGGCACGAGCCCTCGGCCCACTTGAGGACGTCCAGGGTCAGGGTGACGGGCCGCAGGTCGGTTGGGCCGCGACCGTCGGCGCGTACCGTGGGCGGCTGGTTGCCGATGGTCATCGGGGCTTCTCCAGGTGCTGTTCGGACGGTTGCTCAGTGGACTGGCGTTCTTCGACTTTGGCCTGTGCCCACAGGACATCGAGCTGGGCAAAATCAAGGTCACGCAAGGCGACGCCCTGCTCGGCGGCCTGGCGCTCGACGCTCCGGAAGCGCCGCCGGAACTTGTCGTTGGCGAAGCGCAGCGCCGCCTCGGCCTCAACGCCCTGGCGGCGACCAAGGTTGACGGCCACCATCAGCAGGTCGCCCAGCTCTTCCTCGCGGTGGGCGTCGCTGTCCGCAGCCAGGAACTCGCCAAGCTCCTCGTGGACCTTGGCCAGGATGCCCTCGATCGACGGCCAGTCGTAGCCAAGGGCCGCCGCACGCTCCTGCATCTCCTGGCTGGCGGCCAGGGCGGGCATCGACCGGCTGATCCCATCGAGGGCGCTCTGCGTGGCGTCGCCCCGTTCGTCGGCCTTGATCCGCTCCCACTGGCGGTTCACGTCGGCGGCCGTGCGCGCCTCGGCCTCGCCGAACACGTGCGGGTGGCGCCGGACGATCTTCGTGGCGAGGGCGGCCTGGACGTCGGCGAGGTCGAATACGCCGGCCTCGGCCGCCAGCTGGGCGTGCAGGATCACCTGCAGGAGTAGATCGCCAAGCTCCCCGGCCAGGGCCGGCGTGGGCCCATCGGCCAGGGCGTCATAGACCTCGTAGGCCTCTTCGAGGAGGTGCTTGCGGAGCGAGGCGTGGGTCTGTTCCTGGTCCCACGGGCAGCCATCGGGCAATCGCAGGCGGTTGCTGATCCAGGGCATTGCCCACGGTCCGGCGCTGGCCAGCTCGGGCGCAACCGGCCCGATATAGAGGGGCCCGCGGAGATCGCCTGCGGTCAGCGCGCCGATCGTCGTCTCAGCCGTGGCACCAAAGCGGCCAACCGGGTGCGCGGCCGGATAGAGCCGGGCGAGGAGGATCAGCGGATCGCGGCCAAGCGGGCCGTGCCGGCCGGGCAGGGCCGTGGGCACGTCGCCAGCCGGACTCGCCACGGCCCCCCCGAGGATCGCCCCCGGCACGATGATCAGCGGCCGGCTGGGCTCGATCGGCGTCTCGATCAGGCGTTCGGCGGCTGCCACCTGGAGCCCGTCGGACGGATCGAGCCGCCAACGGAGCCGGGCCTCGGCCAGCAGCGCGTCGAGCATCGGGCGGCGCTAGGGAGCTACGGAGCTCGGCGTGATTCCCGGACCCGAGATCTGCGCGCTGGCCTTCTGGATGGCGTACCAGTTCGTGAACGCGGAACTCTTGAGGATCACCAGCTGAGTGGTGTCGGGCAGGCGGGTCTGCTCCTGGTTGACCTTGTAGATGTACAGGCCGGTCGACTCGGTGATGACCGCGCTGGGGCTGCCAACCGGGGCGGCGAAGATGGCTTTCTCGATCTCGGCGGCCACCTGGTTGCGGGCGATCCAGCCCATGTCGCCGCCGGTGCTCGCGTCACTGCCGTCGGAATTGGCCTTGGCCAGGGCCGCGAAGTCGGTGCCCGCGGTGGCCGCCTGGGCCTGCAGGGTCTTGGCCCGGTCGGCCGGCGCCGGACGGATGGAGTCGATCAGGATCACGTGCCAGCCGAACTGGCTGCGCACGGGCGGCAACAGGTCGCCGGCCTTGACCGTGGAGGCAAAGATCGCCTTCCCGAACGCCGGATCGAGGCCCGAACCGGCGTCGTAGTAGGGCAGCATGCCGCCGTCCACTGCCGAACCGGAGTCCTTGCTGTCCTTCGTGGCGATCGCCGCGAACTGGGTGGCCAGGGCGGGCGTCCCGACCAGCTTCTGGAGGGTGGAGTAGGTGGCCTCGGCGAGGGCCTGGGCCTGCGCCCAGCCCGGGTCGCCTGACGGCAGCGGACTGGCCGTGCCCGGCGCAATGTTGCCGGGCGTGTACAGGATGTGGCGCGCCCGGACCTGCACTCCGGGACCCGTGTAGGCGCTCGTGTCGATCTTGATCTGGCTGACTTCGCGCTGGACCGAGGGAACCGTGGTGGCGTCGGAGATGATCTTGGCCGACAGGGCCTGGCCGGCCAGGCTGGCCCGCGCGTCGAGTCGATAGGCATCCAGGCTCACTCCGGCACCCGTGAACTCCTGGACGTAGTTGGGATCGACTGTGGCCGGGGCGATGGCGACGACGGAGCCGATCCGGTATGAACCATCGCTGCCCAGGATCACCACGGACAGCCCGTTGACCGGGAGCTGGAACATGGCGCTCACAAAGCCGGCGTCCTGGGGGGCCGTCGCCTCGCGGATCCAGCCCAGGTCGCCACCGGCCGCCGCACTCGAATCGGTCGAGAACTGCTTGGCAACCGTTGCGAACGCCGTGCCCGCTCGGAGCTGGCCATAAGCGGCCTCGGCCGTCTCCCGGGCGATCGTCTTCTCGGCATCGGTGGGCGTGGCCCCAGACGCCACTGGGCTGACCGACAGGAGCAGCACGTGGCGCGACTCGGGCGTGGTCGCGTCGGTAACCAGCTGGGCGTCCACCTGGGCATCGGAAATGCTGATCCCGGCCTTCTTGGCGAGCTGTTGCTGGAGCTCGCCATCAACCAGTCCATCGACCACGCCACTCGACACGTTCTGCTCGGCCTGGGTCAAGGTCGATTTCTGGGTGTCGAAATCGGCCTGGCTGATCCGGCCGCTGGCCAGGTCATCCTGGAGCAGCTGCGCCTGGTGGGTCAGCCGGAACAGGGCCACGTTGGCCGCCGCCTGGGCCCGGTCTCGGTTGATCGAAACGCCGTTGACATTGGCCACTTCCGCCCAGTGGGTGCCGGCGTACGACGCAAAGGCGGCCCCGACCAGGACGGCGCTGCCAACCAGGATGATGGCCAGGAAGGCCAGGTTGAGGTATAGGGTTCGCCGGCTTGATCGGTCGCTCGATGAGCGGCGTGATCGAGGTGGGGCCGGTTTGGCACGCTGGGTCATTCGCTTCGATGATCCTCGTGGAAGGACGTCGGGCCCGGACGTGGGCCGCGCCATGGCGGTCCGACATCGTACCGTACATCTGCGCCGCGCCTCATCGGTCCACCCCGTTCATGTGGCGTCTCCGGCCAGCCGGTCGACCAGGCTCATCAATCGGTCCGCCTCGTGGTCCCAGGCCAGTTCGGCAATCCGGGCGCGGGCCAGGGCGACTCCAGCCAGCCTGGCCGCGGGATCATCCACCAGGCGCAGGATGGCCAGGGCAAGATCAGCCGGATCACCCGGCCGGTAGGTGCTCACGGCCCCGGCCGGAAAGGTGCGCTCGACGAGGGGCAGGGCCGAGGCCACGATCGGGCGGTCCATCGCGCCGTACTCGAACAGCTTGGTCGACAGGCTCATCTCGGTGAACCGATTGATCCGGGTCGGGGCCAGGCCGACATCGGCGGCGGCGATCGCCGCGGGCACGGACTCCAGCGGGATCCGGCCGTGAAACCGGACGCGACCGGCCACGCCCAATTCAGCGACCAGCGCCTGCAGGCCGGGCTGGGCATCCCCCTGGCCGTAGACCTCGAGCTCCACGGGCAGCTCCGGCCGACGCTCGTGCAGCTCGACCAGCGCCCTGATGACCACGTCCAGCTCGTATACCGGGGTGAGGGCGCCGGCATACACCAGGCGCAGGGCACCGTCGGCCATGAACGGGCGAGCCGGTTGGGCCGCCGGATCGAAGCGGCGCAGCGACGGGCTGTTAAGGACCACCGAGACCTTCCTGGGCGAGACGCCCAGTCCGATCAGCCGGTCCGCCAGGGCCTCGTTGACCGTGATCACGGCGCTGGCCAGGCCGATGCTGGCCCGTTCCTGGATGAGCAGCAGGCGGTTGGCAACCGGGCTGGCCGACCCCGGGAAGCGCATCCGGAAGAATTCCGGCATGGCCTCGTGGAGGTCGAGCAGGATGGGCACGCCAACCAGGCGGACAGGCAGACCGCCGAAGGCCAGGAAGTCGGGCAGGGTATGGACCTGGACCACGGCGTAGTGGCGGCAACGCTGGGCACGGGTGACGGACCAGCCGGCCCGGGCCAGGAACGACAGGTATTCGCGCAGGTAGGTCCCGATCCCGGCACCCTGGTGGCGCTCGACCCCCAGGCGATGAACACGAACCCCGTCGAGCAGCTCCTCGGCCGGCTTGCCCTCCCGGCGGAGCGCGTAGACGTCCACCGGACGGCCCCGCTCAACGAGCGACTCGGCCTCACGCCGGACGCGCGAATCCTCTTCGTAGTGGGAGTGGGTGAGCATGGCCACCGGGCGCCGATCCGGGGCGCCGGCGATCGGGCCCTGCGTCGACCCTTGCGTCGACCCGTGCGTCAACCTTTGCGGCCTTCGGCTCGGGCGCGGCCCCGGCGGAGGACCCGACGGATGGGCCCGGGCACGTAGTCGAGGGCCTTTTCGGAGGTTGTCTGCGGGTGCTCTCGATCGCCGATCCCCAGCTTGGGCAGGCCCAGCTGGTGACGCAGGCGATCCTCGTCGC
This sequence comes from Candidatus Limnocylindrales bacterium, assembly GCA_038220425.1. Classification (GTDB taxonomy): domain Bacteria; phylum Chloroflexota; class Limnocylindria; order Limnocylindrales; family CSP1-4; genus Palsa-1033. The sequence continues at coordinate 36,429 of JBBRIV010000001.1, read as the reverse complement.
GGCGCTCCCTGACCAGCTCCTGTTGGAGTCGAAAGATGCGTGACTGGAGCTTTTCGATCTCGCGCTTGCCGTCCAGGCTGAACCAGTCGGGCAGGGTCCCGTTGGCAACCGGCGGGTAGTCGGCCTGGTAGTAGTCCAGCAGCCTGGCCGCAATGACCGGCCCGTCGTGGATCCGGGCAACGTACGGCCGGCCTCGGGCGGCCAGCGCCCGGCGCTCATCGATATTGCCTACCAGGCTGCGCATCCGATCGACAAAGGTGTCCGGATTGACGCTCACGACCGGCGCGTCGGGGTAGGCCGTGGCCACGGCCGACTGGATGTTGGCCAGGCTGACCCGGCTGGAGGCCATCGCTTCGAGGGAGACGACCTCGTAATCGCCGGTCAGCAGGTTATCGACCACGATGTCGGCGTTCCGGATGGCCCGGGCCGCATCGTCATGGCTGACCCCCTCGAGCAGCTGGAAGTCAACCTCCAGGCCTTCCTCGATCAGCCGGTTCATGCCGGCAATCACGTAGTCGCTGCCCTTGGTCCCACGCTGACCGGGAATGTGCACGACGGTGGGCCGGACGCGTTGCTCGGGGGCCTGTTCGGGCCAGGCCGCCAGGTCGATGACCCGCTCGACGACCTCGGCCTCGGGCACGAACGGCAGATAGTCGATCGACACGACGAACATCCGGTTGGCATAGGTCCGGATCGCCTCGATCGTCTTCTCGGTCCGGTCATCATCGGAGGCGATATCCGAGTGCTTGTAGTAGCTCCACGGGTTGACCTGTTCATGGATCCGCCGGATCCGGATGTCCGAGCCGTGGAACGTGAAGAACAGCTTCTTGCCCAGCATCCGGTAGATCGGCATGTCCCAGAAGGCCGGCACGCCGCGCCAGGCGTTGGGAAAGAAGGTCCGGGCGAAATGGAAGTGAATCACGTCGAACCGGTCGATCGACTCGAGGAACGTTTGCCAGAAGATCGTGGGATCACCGGGTTCGACATCGATCTGGCGATCGCTGGGGAAGCCGAACGGGTTCGAGCCGTACTCCCACAGCTCGGCGTCGTGGCCAAGCCGACGCAGGGCAACGACCACGTCGCCGGCCTGGTTGGCGACGTTGCGGGCCGCGTGGAGGATCCGCATCAGGCCACCGGACCGGGCTCGAGGATGGCGGCCAGGACCGTCCCGGGATCGCTCATCGGGATCGGCCTCGATCCGGAAGCCCGAACCTGACCGAGGGCCAGCCCGTCGTCCGGTGCAACGATCACCGGGCCCACCATGCGCAGCCAGTTGGCCGGATCCAGCGCGGGTACGAATGCGATCGCCGGCGCGCCGGCCGGGCGGCCCGCGACCGGGGACGCAGCCACGATCAGCCGGAAGCGCTCGTCGCGGGCAGCCAGGCCGGCCGCGATCGCCTCGAGCCCAGGCAGCCCGGCCGGCTCAGCGGCCCGGCCGAAGACGCCCACGTTGCGCTCCGCGCCGGGCAGCTTCGAGCGGTTCAGGAGCTCGTCCGCCCCGCTCCCGCTGAGGAACGGCTCGATCCCGGCAAAGGCGTTGGCATAGGTGAAGGCACGGCTACCGGCGAACGTTGCCTCGGCCGCCGCCCGGTACAGACCCGGGTCGGTCAGGACTCGGCGCAGGAGCGGCAGGGTCTGCTCGAGGCGGGTCACGAACAGCGGATAGTCCGGGCCCAGGACGGATTCCTGGGCGGCGGTCCGATTGAGGATCACCGGCACGCCAACCGAGGCGTAGTCGAGGAGCTTGGTCGAGATGACCAGGTCGTTCATCCGCGAACCGTAGCGGTAGTCCCACAGGCTGAGGGCCACGCCACCCTGGGCGACCAGCGTCTCGACCTCGTCGCGGGGCAACCCGCCGTGCCAGATGACGCCGTCGGTGTGGGTCAGGGCATGCTCCAGGAGCGGCGCGTGGGTGGGGTCCTCCCGGGGCCGATGGATCTTGTCGCCGACCACGTGGAACTCCAGCCCGGGGACCTCCGGCCGGATCTCCTCGAAGAACCCGATCAGCTGGCGGACCGGGTAGAACGGGCTGAACTTGCCGGTGTAGATCAGGCGGGGCACGATCACGCCCGGATCGGCCCGATGGGCCGGCGCGTTCGGGATGGCCGGCGGCAAAAGCAGGGTCCGGCCCCGGGCGGCCGGCACGATCGCCTCGGTCAGCGCGCGCATCTCCTCGGACTGGGCCACGAGGTAGCGCGAGCCCGAGGCGATCTCGGCCAGGTCGCGCAGGTGGCTTGGCGCGGTTGGGTCGTTCTCGGGCTCCAGGACGTACGTGCTCCACAGCCGATCGCGCAGTTGGGGGCTGCGCACCGCGGCCTGGGCCACCTCGAACTTGCGAATCAGGATCACGTCAAAGGGCTGCTCGCGGTCGAGTCGCTCGATCAGGTCGATCACCTCGTTGGTGGCGATCCCGTTCGCCCCCACCTTGCGGCTGACCGCCTGCTGAGCCGGGATCAGCTCCACCCGGGGCAGCCGGCGCAGGAGGCCCGTGATCACGTCGCGCTGCTCGGGTGCTCGCAGGGGCAGCACGATGTTGGTCGTGGCGCCCACGTGGAGGGTCTCGGCAACCGACTGGACCCAGATCGCCGAACCGTCGATCGTGTTGAGGTTGGCCGGCGAGTAGAACAGGATCCGGGTCATGAGTCCGGCCAGCCAGTCGCGACCACGGCCGTCCGGCGGACCACCAGGGCCAGGCGTGGGTCCGCTCCCGCGATGACGTCGCCCTGCTCGTAGACGGTCCCGGCAAGCACGGCCGCGAGCGGGTCCGCGGCTAGCGGGCGCGCCGCGCCAGCGGCCGCCTCCCCCGGCCCAGCCGTTGCGGGTTCATCCAGCCAGGCGCCGATCCAGTCTGCGCTGGCGGTGCTCGCGAGGCGCTCGAGGCGCTGCCCGCGGCTCAGGGCCGGGTCCTGCTCGACGAGTCGGACGGGCCGGTCGGGCCGGGCGGCCCGGAGCGCGGCCGCGAGGGCCGAGCCGGCGCCGGCCCACTGGCTCGTCCCGACCAGGTACTCGCTGGCGTCGGCCAGCCCGGCGAGATCGGCGGCGACGATCGCCATGCGCGCAGGATCGTCATGGACCACCGCCACGGCCACTCCGGTGGGGCTCGCCAGGACATCGATTCGGACGGCCTGGGCAAGGCTGGCCAGGCGCGTCTCCATGCGATCGTCGCGAATCAGGGCAGGCAGGATGGACTGCATGATCCGCTGCCGGGCGGCGACCGGATCGGCCAGGATCGCGTCGATCGCGGCACCTGGGTCGTCATCCGCTGCGGCGCCCGGGACCAGGTCCCCAAAGCGCTGGTGGATGGCGGAATTCGGTGTTGTCACGACCGGCACGCCGCAGGCGAGGGCCTCGAGCGCGGCGACCGGGATGGTCCGGGCATCGCCACCCGGCGCGTCGACCAGGACCACAGCGGCTTGCCGGATGAGGTCCGGCAGCGCGGCGAGCCCCACAAACGGGGCGATCGATGCCTGGAAGCGCTCCGGGAAGCCGGGCGCGTCGGGACCGGCGATGCCGGCCGTGTCGTGGATCCGCAGGCCACGCGCCAGGCCGGCGTCGAGGAGCCGTTCGAGTGCCTCGCGATCGGCCAGGGGACGGGTCCGGTCAAAGGCGCCCACGAAGATCGGGCCGGACTTGGCCGGGTTGCCAGCTGCCGGCACGGGGCCGGGATGATGCCGCCGGAACTGGATCCCGGGCGCCAGCCAGTCGACGATCGCGGCGTGCCGGCCGGGCACCGTGTCGTAGTGGTCGATGAGGACGGGATCGCTGACCAGGATGATGTCGAAGAGGGCCGCGGCCTCATCGAACCGTCCCTCGGCAACCAGTCCCGCGGTGTCCCAGAAGATGGTGGGAACGCCGTTGGACGCGCACCAGCCGGTCAGGGCACGCAGGTCCACCAGGCCGACCGAGGTCGGGTGCCCGTACCACGCGATCCGGTACTGCCACGACCCGGCGGTGCCCCGCCAGGCCGACTCGACCAGGACGAAGTCGGGCGGATCGGCGGCCAGCTGGGCCTGCCAATCCTCAGCCGTGAGGCGGATCACCCGGCACTCCGGACCGAGGGCCAAGGCGAGTGACTCGTCGGTGACCAGGGCCACGGTCAGCGTCGCAGTCGAGCGGGCTGGACGGATTCGGCGACTCGGGCCAGGGGCCGGCAAGCGGCGAGCCGGCTGGCTGGCCTTGACGACGGGCTCCGGACCAGCGGCGGAGCGGTTGCCGCCGCGGACGGCGCGCAGCGCAGCCCCCGGCACCCGGGCCAGCAGGGTCGGCTGGCGGACGACCCGCCGGGCGCCCTGGACCGCCTGGGCCGCCAGCCCGAAGGCGCGCAACTCGGCGGTGCGCTCGTTGAGCCAGCGCTGGAGGGTGTCGGTCCGTTCGCGCAGCCGGCCGTTCTCGGCCTCCAGCTCGGCGATCAGGTCCTCGCGGTAGCCCGCGGCCGTCCGTTCGGTGATCTGCTGATCGGACCGCGGCGGCTGGGCGGGCGCTTCATCCGTCATGAGCGGCATTGTCGGGTACGCCGCCATTGCGCGTCATGAGTCCCGGTCGGCGATCATGGTCGGGATGCAGCCCGAAGCCGATCCCCCGCCGCAGCAGCCGGCCGCGCCGCCGCCCGTCTACAACGCGGCCGAGTTCTGGGAGAGCCGCCTGCGCCACCACTTCGACATGATCGGGGTGGGTTACAGCCGGCTTGGCTGGCCGTTCAACCTGGCCCTCTATCGCCAGCGCCTGGTGGTCCTGGGCCGGACGATCCGGCGCTATCGGATCAAGGTCGCGGGGGCCGCGGTCGTCGAGCTCGGCCCGGGCACGGGCTTCTATATCGATTACTGGAAGACGCTCGGGATCGGCTCCCTGCTGGGCTTGGACATCACAGCCGTGGTGACCGAGCGGCTGGCCGCCAAGTATCCCGAGTACCGCTTCGCCGAGGTCGACGTCAGCGAGCGCTGGCCGACCGACGATGCCTCGGCCGACATCGTGACCGCCTTCGACGTCCTGTTCCACATCACCGACGACGAGCGCTTCGCGGCGGCCATTCGGGAGGCCGGTCGGGTAACCCGGCCCGGTGGGCTCCTGCTCGTGTCCGACCTGTTCCTGCACGGCGAGGCGTTCCGGGGCTTCCACCAGGTCAGCCGGACCCTGGACGACTACAAGCAGGCGCTGGACCGGGCCGGCTTTGACGTCCTGGGCCGGATGCCGATCTTCGTCACGATGCACCCGGCCCTGGACCTGCCGCCGGGCCGCCGGGCCAGGCTGGCCGCGGACTGGTGGAGCCGGACCGAGCAACGCCTGATGGACGAACCCAAACGCGGCTACCGGCTGGGTCGAGTCCTGGGCTGGATCGATCGAGGCCTGACCAAGGTCAGCCGGGGCGGGCCTTCGACCGAGCTTCTCGTCGCCCGCCGGCGAACCGCCTAGGCCCGACGCCAGGCAGGGCTCACGAGGGCGGCCATGCTAGGCTACCGGCCGTATGGCAACCACGACCGGGATGCAGCGCCGGATGAACACGCAGGCGCGCCCGGGGGCCCTCAAGCTGGTCGCCGAGGGCCTCCGCGAGATCTGGTCACGTCGCCAGCTGGCCCGCTACCTGGTCCAGGCAGACATGATCAAGCACGGTGCCAACACCGTCCTTGGCAACATCTGGTGGGTCCTGGATCCGCTCCTCCAGATGGCCATCTACGTCATCTTCGTGTCGGTGATCCTGCAGCGCGGCGGCGCGGACTATCCGCTCTTCGTGTTCGCCGCGATCCTGCCCTGGAAGTGGTTTTCGACCAGCATCAACGACGCCATCCTGTCGGTGACGTCGCGCGAAGCGATCATCAAGCAGGTCAAGTTCCCCACGATCGTGCTGCCCGTGGCGGCCACGGTCAGCGGCGTGGTCAGCTTCGTCTTCGGTCTGATCCCGCTGATCGGGATGATGGTCGCCTTCTACCCGGGCCGGTTGTCGCCGTACCTGCTGCTGATCCCGGTGGTCGCCTTCGTCCAGTTCTTCTTCACCCTGTCGCTGTGCATCGCGGCGGCGATCAACGTCTTCTTCCGGGACCTGGGCAACCTGGCCCGGCACTTCCTGCGCCTGTGGTTCTACCTGTCGCCGGCCCTCTACGCCACGACTGCGCTGAACCCCGACAAGTACGGCCTGATCGCCCAGATCTACCGGCTCAACCCGTGGGTCTACCTGTTCGAGTCGTACCACAACGTGATCTACGGCGGCGCCAGCGGCCGGCCGGAGCTGCCTGACTTCGTGGGACTGGCCGTCGTGCTCGCCCTGTCGTGCGTCCTGATCGGCTTCACGACGCTCATCTTCAAGCGGCTCGAGCCGGCCTTCGCCAAGGTCATCTGAGATGGTCTCGCTGCTGGGCAGGCGTCGTTCCGCGGTGAATCCCGGCGGGGTGGCGGGATCGGCCGAGCCCGACTACATGATGGATGTCCAGGGCCTGGGGATCCGCTACGACCTGCGCCTGAGCAAGAAGACCACGATCCGGGGCGCCTTCCGCAATCTCACCCGGATCTCCCGCGAGGATCGCTCGTTCTGGGCTCTCAAGGACGTCAGCTTCCGGGTGGCCCACGGCGAAAGCCTGGCGATCATCGGTCCCAACGGCGCCGGCAAGAGCACCCTGCTCCAGGTGATGGCCGGGATCCTGACCCCCAGCGAGGGAACGATCGAGGTCGTCGGCAATATCTCCAGCCTGCTGACCCTGGGCGCCGGGTTCGACCCGGAGCTGAGCGGGCGGGACAACGTCCTGCTGGCCGGCGCGTTCATGGGCATCGACGACCGGGAGATGCGCGAACGGCTGGCCGGGATCATCGAGTTCGCCGATATCGGCCAGTTCATCGATGCTCCCATCCGGACTTATTCGTCGGGCATGAAGGCGCGCCTGGGGTTCTCGATCGCGACGGCCGTCGACCCCGACGTCCTGATCATCGACGAGGTCCTGGGGACCGGCGATGCGGTCTTCCGGGTCAAGAGCCAGCGGCGCGTGGCCGAGCTGGCCAAGGCAGCCAAGGGGATCGTCCTGGTGACCCACGACCTGCACTGGGCCGAGGAGTTCTGCAACCGGGCGATGCTCCTGGAGAAGGGCCACGTCATTGCCGAGGGCAATCCCGCCGACGTGGTGGCGCTCCATCGCGAACGTTCGGATCGAGCCCGGATCGAGCGCGAAGCGGAGATCGCCCGGCAGCTGGCAGCCGCCGCACTCTGACCGTCTGGCCAGACGCCGGCTGGCTCAGACGCTTGGCGGCACCAGCCGTCGCACCAGGGCCAGGTAGGGCTCGACGGCCAGCTCCCAGTTGTAGCGCTCGCGGGTGACCCGCAGGCAGCGTTCGCGCATGGCCAGCCGCTCGGCCGGCGGGCGGTCCACGATCGAGGCCAGGGCCCGGGCCAGGTCGGCCGGATCAGCCTGGTTCGCACTGGCCCCCAGATCGTCCGCGGCCAGGATCGCCTGCATCACTTCCAGGTCACGACCGACCACCACCGGCGTCCCGGCGGTCAGGCTTTCCCAGAACTTGTTGGGCGTGGCCAGGCGCTGGTTGAGCGAGTTGGAGGGTACGGCCACGATCGACACGTCGGCCGAGGCAGTCCACTCGGGCACGGCGTCGGGATGGACTGGCGGAATCGTGAAGTGGCGACCGGCGAAGCGCGGATCCCGATCACGCTCGCGCGAGCGGTCGGCGAGGGTCCCGAAGCCCATCAACACGAACGCCGCGTCGGGCAGGCGCAGGACCGCCTCGGCCACCTCGTCCAGGCCCTTCTGCTCGGCCAGCTTGCCCAGGAACAGGACCACGGTTCGTTCGGACGGAATGCCGGTCAGGTCGCGCAGGTGGCTGGGCCGGATCGCCGGTGGTTTCCAGCGCGGCTGGCAGTTGAGCAGGACGGTGGGCGGATCGGCCAGCGGCCAGGTCCGGGCCAGGTGATCGGCGATGGGTTGGTTCACGGTCACCACGGCGTCCGCGGCCCGGATCCAGCGCCGCTCGCGAAGGCCGTGGATGGTCCGGACCAGGCCGGGCAGGTGGTTGTAGACCTGCGTGTCGAGCTGGACATCGATCACGTCATAGACCACCCGGCCGGCCCGGCCCGGGCCATCCGCTGTTGGGCGCCGGGCTGCAGCGGCCAGCTCCAGGGCAACCCCGACCGTGCGGTAGCCGCAGGCGTGGTACAGGTCGGCCGGGCGAAGCTGGCGACGGAGCGTTCGATACCAGCCCCGGTCAGCCTCGGGCCACAGGGCCACCTGGCGAGCCTGGCGGATCCCGGGCAGGCGGGTCAGCCGTGACTCACGTTGCGGAACATAGCGCCGGATGACGATCTCGCCGTCGCGCTCCTCGCGCGGGACACCCGGCTCGTCAACGGCGGCGATCTCCACGTCGTAGCCGGCCCCGGCCAGGCTGCGCGCGATCCGGAGCGCCCGCGAGTAGGGATTGGCCGGACTGGGGACCAGGATCACCGCCCGCGGCCGGCGAGCCGCCAGCGGAGCGGCAGTCACCACGGCCGGCCGGTGAGCCGCCCGAACTCGTTGAACAGGCTGGCCGACTGGGTCTCCCAGTTGTACAGGTCGTGGGCCGCCGCCAGGATCCGCGTCCGGCGAGCGAGCTGGACGTCCTCGGGCGCATCCAGGACCCGGTTGAGCCCGCGGGCAATGGACGCCGGGTCGGTGGGATCCACCAGCCGGCCGGCATCCACCGAGCGCACGATCGCGGCCATCCCGGGCAGGTCACTGGCAACCACCGGCACGCCGACGGCCATGGCTTCGAAGAGCTTGTTGGGCGTGGTCAGCCGATGGTTGAGGGTCGTCGGCTGGATCGGCATGGCGGCTACGTCGGCGGAGGCGACCCATTCGAGCAGGTCGGCCGGTTCCACGGCGGCCATCACCCGGACCCGCCCGGCGCTTGCCGGATCGGCCGCGATCGCCTGGTAGGTGGCGGCCAGCGGTCCGAACCCGAGCAGGACCAGGACGGCCTGGCGGACCGACGGGATGGCCGCGATCAGCTCCTCGATCCCCCGCTCGGGCGTGAAGCCACCGTGGTACAGGACGACCCGGGTGCCCGGTTCCAGGCCGAGCGCCTCGTGGAAGCGGCGCGGCTGGACCGCCGGCGGGGTCGTCCGCGGTGGGCAGTTCATGACCGCCACCGGCAGGGCCACTTCCAGCCGGCGAGCCAGCTCCTGGGCGTAGGCCTCGTTGGCCGTGACGATGCCGCTGGCTCGTTTGGCGGCCGCCCGCTCGTAGCGCCGGATGGCCGAGCGGATCAACCAGGGCAGCCGGATGAGCGCGGTGGAGGCGAGGTAGATGTCGCCGGCGTCGTAGACCACCGGGACACCGTCGCGCCGGCCCAGGGTCAGGGCCGCGCCGATTCCCAGGTAGTGGAAGCCCAGGACCAGGTCGGCCGGCGGCGCGATCCGGTTGGCCTCCACGGACCCACCCCGGATCTCGAGCAGACGAGCAGGGCCGCGACGCGGATGACGGACGGTGCCGGCGGCCCGCCGCCGGATCTGGCGACGGAGGCGGGCCGGCATGGGCAGGCCCTCGCGCGGATCGACCGGGATCCGGATGATCCGGTAGCCGGCTGGATGACGCTCCTCGATGGCCAGGCCCGGTGCCCAGCGGGCGATCACGCTGACCTCGTGGCCGCGGGCGACCGCACTGCCCCCGATCCGGTAGATCTCCGACTGGAACTGGGCGGTCGTTGGGGTTACGATCGTCAGGCGCTGGGGCTGGCGATCGCTCACTGGGGTGGTCCGGCCTCGAGAGCGGCCACGATCGCGTCGCCGGCGCCGGCCGGAGGCACTGCCAGGTGCGCCGCCCGCAGGACGGCATCGGCCGGGGCGCGGGACGGCGCCGCGAGTCGCTCCAGCTCCACCACGGCTCGACGCCGATCCAGGCCCACGACGACCATCCGGCCGGCCGATGCCTGGACGGCTTCCAGCCACTCCGTCGTGCTGCGCAGGATCAGGCAGGGCACGCCCAACCAGGCCGCCTCGCGCTGGACCCCGCCCGAATCGGTCAGGACCGCGGCTGCGTGGAGCTGGAGGGCCAGGGTCGTCCGATAGGCCTGCGGCTCGATCACCCGGATCGCCGGGGCGAGCTGGATCCCGGCCGCGGCCAGGGCGACCGCGGTGCCTGGATGGAGGGCGAGCACGACCGGTCGATCGTCGCTGGCAACCGCGCTGAGCAATTCCGCCCACTCGTGGAGCGCCCGGGGCAGCCGATTTTCGGCCCGATGGACCGTGGCGAAGAGGTAGCCGCCCGGGGTCAGCCTGAGGCCCGGTGCTGTGCCGGCCAGGCGTGCCTCGATCACCTCGAGCACGGCCGGATCGCGCACCCCGGCGCTCATCCGGGCCGCCAGGTCCTGCATCAGGTCACCGACCTGCGAGACGCCCCGGGTGATCCCCTCGGCGGTCAGGTTGGCCACGGCCGTGGGGGTGGGGGCGAAGGACCACGTCGCCAGGTGGTCGGCGATGACCCGGTTCACCTCTTCGGGCATGGTTCGATCGAAGCTGCGCAGGCCGGCTTCAATGTGGGCCACCGGGATCCGGTGCTGGGCGGCTGCAATCGATCCGGCCAGGGTCGAATTCGTGTCGCCGTAGACGATCAGCGCGTCCGGCTTGACAGCGGCCAGGATCGGCTGGAGTCGGCCGAGCATTGCGGCGGTCTGCTCGGTTGCGCTGCCGCCGCCCACGCCCAGCTGGTGATCGGGCGGGACCAGGCCAAGCTCGTCGACGAAGGCACCGGCCAGGGCTTCGTCATAGTGCTGGCCGGTGTCGATGAAGATTTCTTCGTGGCGAGCCCGCAGGAGCGGCTGGAGCACGGCCGCCTTGATCAGCTGGGGTCGAGTGCCCACGACACTGACGATCCGCATCAGCGAGCGGCAGCCTCCGCCGGTTGGCGGACCGCCGCCGGAACGCCCACGCCGTGGTACTCCAGCCGCTCGGGCAGGACCAGGTCGCGCAGGCTGTTACGGCCGTCGAAGAGCACCTCGGCGGCCGGGAAGTCAGCGAAGTTGAGCGATCGGAAGAGGGGATCGGCCGTCTGGGTCACGATCGCCCGGGCATCGCTGGGGCTGCCCCAGCGATACGGGTTGGCCGCGCTCCGCGCGGTCTCGGCCTCGGACAGGAGCGGGTCGTAGGCCGACACGATCGCACCATGAAAGGCCAGCCGCTCGATCAGGGGCAGCGCCCGCGAGTAGGCCAGCTCCTTGACTCCATCGCGGTAGGTCAGGCCCAGGACCAGGACAGGCACGCCCTCGAGGCCGCCCAGGGCCTTCTGGATCGTCCGGATGGCCAGTCCGATCTGGCCGTCGTTGACCCGTCGGCTGAGCTCCACCAGCTCCATCTCGGGCGCCCGGCTGAGCAGGAAGTGGGGGTACACCGGGATGCAGTGGCCGCCCACGCCCAGGCCGGGCTGGTGGATATGGCTGTACGGCTGGCTGTTGGCCGCAGCGATGACTTCCTGGACGTCGACACCCACCCGGTCGGCATACCGGGCGAACTCGTTGGCCAGGGCGATGTTCACGTCGCGGTAGGTGGTGTCGGCGAGCTTGCTGAATTCGGCGGCTTCGGCCGAGCTCATCAGGACGACCTCGGCGTCCAGGACCGAGCCGTAGAAGGCGGCCGCCCGGGCACCCGATTCGGGGCCGATCCCGCCGACCAGCTTGGGGTACATCGCCAGGTTCTTGAGCGCTGAGCCGCTGTACAGCCGCTCGGGCGAGAAGGCGACGAAGAAATCGTGGTCTGCCCGCAGGCCACTGACTGCCTCGAGCCGGGGTGCGAAGCGGGATCGGGTATCGCCCACCGGCAGGGTCGTCTCGAAGATGATCGTCGAGCCCGGGTGGACGCCCGGCGCGATCGCCTCGACGGCCGCGTCCATGTAGCGGTAGTCGGGCTGCTGCTCGTCGTTGAGCATGACCGGCACGATCAGCACGACGACATCAGCCGTGGCCGCTGCCGCGCTGCCGTCGAGCGTTGCCCGGAGCTTGCCGGCGGCATGGGCCGAGGCCACGCCCTCGGTCAGGCCGGGCTCCTCGGTCACGTGGTTACGACCGGCATTGATCGAATCGACGACCGAGGCCTGGACATCCACCGCGGTCACATCCCAGCCGTGGCTGCTGAACTGGACGGCCAGGGGCAGGCCCATCTTGCCCGCGCCGACGATGGTGACCCGGCCGACGGTCCCAGGCTCGCCGGTCCAGGGCGAGACGGAGCGCGGCTCAGGATGGCTGCAGACGCGGGTAGGCAGCTCGATCGAACCGCCGAGCAGGCTGGGGGCAGCGATTGAAGGTCGGTTGGTGAAGGTCATCCGTTGATCAGCCTCGCGGAGAAATCGGACAGGTCAATGGGCTGCCCGCCGGCGGCAGCCTGGAGCAGGGAGGTTGCGATGGCCACGGCCCACAGACCGTCTTCGACGTCCACGACCGGCCGGCCGCCGTCGCGGACAACCGCCAGGAAGGCGTCAATCTCGGCCGCCAGGGGCTCGGCGTTGGCGACGGGCAGGTCGGCCACGTCACCAGCGAAGGTCGGCGCATACCCGGCGATCAGGTCCGGACCACCGGCTGCATTGCGGGTGAAGGTCAGGCGCTGGGTGAGGTAATCGAGCTCGAACATGCCCTCTTCGCCGACCACGGTCAGCTGGCGGCGCTTGGCCGGGGTCAGCCAGTTGACGTCGAGCATGCCGGTGGCTCCCGACGGAAACCGGAGCAGGCCGAAGAGCAGGTCCTCGTGGCTGGCATGGATCCGCTGGGCCAGCTCGGCGTACACCCGGTCGGGCCGTTCGCCGGCGATCCAGGACAGGATATCGGCATCGTGGGTGGCCAGGTCGATCGTGACCCCGACGTCGCGGATCCGGGCCGGGAACGGTCCGGCCCGCCGGCTAGTGATCGCATAGACCGTGCTCAACCAGCCCTCGGCCAGGAGACGGCCAAGCTCGAGGACGGCCGGGTTGAAGCGCTCGACGTGGCCCACCTGGACGGGTACGCCCGTGCGCCGGGCCGCAGCCAGGATCTCGAGACCCTCGTCGACGCTCGCCGCCAGCGGCTTTTCGATCAGGACAGCCAGGCCGCGCTCGATCGCCGCCAGGGCCAGGACGCGGTGGCTGGTTGTTGGCGCGGCCAGCACGACGGCGTCCAGGTCGGCCTCGGCGATCATCACCAGCGGCTCGGCATAGCCAACCGCGTCGGGAATGCCGGGGCCGCCGCTGGTGGCTGCGGCCAGCACCTCGGCAACCGGATCGGCGACGGCAACCAGCCGGCAGCCCGGCCGGGCGCGCAGGACTCGAAGGTGGTTGCGCCCCATCGAACCCAGGCCGGCGAGCCCAACCCTGAGCTCGCGCTGCGAGCCGGCGGGCCGCCAGGCCTGGGCCATCAGGCGACGGTCTCGACAGCGGCTCCGGCGTGGCGCACGACGGCGGTCCGAACGGCGTCGATCACGGTCGCCTGCTCGGCCGGGGTCAGGCCGGGGAACATCGGCAGGGCCAGCGTCCGGGCCGCGGCGGCGTCGGTCATGGGCAGGTCGGCGTGCAGGCCGCGTTCCATGATGTAGGGCTGGCGATGGACGGGGATCGGGTAGTAGATGTCGCAGCCCACCCCGGCAGCGTGCACGTCGGCCACGATCGCGTCGCGCTCCGGGCCCACATCCAGGGTGTACTGGTGGAAGACGTGGGTCCGGCCGTCCGGGGTGATCGGCGTCCGGACGGGCAGGTCGGCGAACGCCCGGTCGTAGCCGGCAGCGATCGCCTGGCGCCGGGCGGTGTTGCGATCGAGCTTGGCCAGCTGGACCAATCCGATGGCGGCGTTCAGGTCCGTCATTCGGTAGTTGTAGCCGAGCATCTCGAACTGGTAGCGAGCGCGCATCCCCTGGTTGCGATACAGCCGCAGCCAGTCGGCCAGCCGGTCGTCGTCGGTGGTGATGAAGCCGCCCTCGCCGGTGGTCAGGTTCTTGGTTGCGTACAGGCTGAACGCCCCGTGGCCGAAGCTGCCGGCCTTGCGCCCGCGGAACGTGGCGCCGTGGGCCTGGCAGGCGTCCTCGACGACGACCAGGCCGTGCCGGTCGGCCAGCGCGGTGATCATCTCCATGTCGGCCACCAGGCCGAACAGGTGGACGGGCACGATGGCCCGCGTCCGGGACGTGATCGCCGCTTCGATCCGGGCCGCATCGATCAGGTACGTGTCGGGCTCGATATCGACGAACACCGGCATCGCGCCGGTCGACAGGATCGCATTGGCCGTGGCCGCGAACGTGTGCGCGACGGTGATCACCTCGTCGCCCGGCAGCAGCCCGATGCCGGCGAAGATCGCCATCAGGGCCAGCGTGCCGTTGCTCGTGGCGATCGCGTGCTTCACGCCGCAGTAGTCGGCCCAGCGCGCCTCCAGCTCGGCGACCCGCTTGCCCTGGGCCAGCATCCCCGAACGGAGGACCTCGCTGACCGCGGCGACTTCTTCCTCGCCGATATCCGGGCGGGCGATGGGGATCATGCGGTCACTCCTTGATGCAGGCCGACCCGCTCGATCAGGGTGTCGGCATCGGGGTTATAGCGGTAGTGCCGGCCGCACACCGAACAGGCCAGGGCGGGATCGGCGGAGTAGACGGCCGGCTCGGCCGGGGCCTTGCGGCCTTCCGAGTCGAGCAGCCGGGCGCCACAGGCACACACCCAGCCGATGCGCCGGGCGGGACTACCAGCCATCAGCGCGAAATCCGAAACGTCGCGGGTCACCACCGCGCCGGCGCCGATCGTGGCGAAACGGCCGACGGTGGTCCCGGCCACGACCACGGCACCCGCTCCGATCGAGCTGCCCGCGCGGAGCAGGATGGGCGAGACCGTCCAGTCCTCGGCCCGAGCAAGCTCGCCGGTGGGCGTGATCGCCCGCGGATAGCGATCGTTGGTCAGGATGGCGCCGGGGCCGATGAACACGCCGTCCTCGACCGTCACGCCGTGGTAGATCAGGGCCAGGTTCTGGACCTTGACCCGGTTGCCCAGGACCACGCCTTCGTCGATGAAGACGTCCCGGCCGATGATGCATTCGGACCCGATCCGGGCGCCGGACCTGACCTGGGCGCGGTGCCAGATGCTGGTTCCGGCGCCGACCGTCACGTCGGCTTCAAGGTCGGCCGACGGGTGGACCCGGGCTGAGGGATCAATCACGTTGGTGCGGGACTCCCGTGCTCGGACCGGTACCTGACGGTGCGCTCCGGAACGACCGGTCAACCGCGCTCAAAGTATACCGGAGGGCGGCTCGCGCTCAGCGTCGGCGCAGCCGGAACAGGCTGATCACCGCGCCCGCCGCCGCGCCGAAGGCCAGCGCACCGCGCCAGTCGAAGAGCGTCCGCACGTCGCCGTCGACATGGGCGGCCAGGACCACCCCGGCGCCCGAGTTTGGCCCGAAGTGGACCCGGTTGGCGATCAGGGTCCGGACGCCGGCCTGTTCGAACCGGGCGTCGCGGGCGATCACCGCACCGGCAATGCCCTGGCGCAGGTCGAGCTCGTTGGTCATGGCCGCGCCGACGCCGCCCATCTCTACGGTCAGGCGCTGTGCGCGCAGGGCACCCACGCCGCCTTGCGAGACCGCGACGTCTTCGGCGTTGAGGGCACCGATCCCACCCTGGTGGATCGCCAGGCGCGAGTCGTCCGCTGGTCCGCCGACCACGACAACGGGGGCTGCGCGGCGCGTCGCGGGTTTCGTCGCGGGCGTGCGTTGCGTGGCGGCCGTACGTTCGGCGGCAGCCTTCGCCGGTGCGGCGGCGGCCGGCTTGGTGGCGGATTTGCGCGCAGGGGCCGGTTTGGTTGTGCTCGCCATGGTTCGAGGCGAGCGCGGGGTGCGCGGAGCGGGTGAGTCAGTCATGTTGGTCTCCCGAGTGTGTGCGTTCAGCGTACGCGCCTTTGACCGGCCCCGGGTTTGGCCGCGCCGGCTCGGGCGCGACGGGCGGCCTCGAACGGGCCGGCGGCCCGGATTCTGCGCATCGGCTATTCTCCGGCGCGTGATCGGACGGAGCAGGCTGGGTTGGGGATTCGGCCTCGCGCTCGCCTGCTCGATCGTCCTGATCGGCTGCTCACCCGCAACGCCCACGCCGAGCGGCTCGAGCCCCAGCCCCAGCGACGGTCCGTCGGCCAGTGCTTCGGCTGAGCCATCGGCCAGCGACTCGCCGTCGCCCTCTCCTTCGGGGCCGGTCATGGTCCCGGCTCCGCTGACCGGCGAGCTGGTCACGCCGGCAGCCGCCGCTCTTCACCCGATCGCCGTGATGATCGACGACCTGGCCGCCGCGCGGCCCCAGTCCGGCCTGGCCTCGGCTTCCGTCATCTTCCAGGCCCCGGCCGAGGGCGGCATTCCGCGCTACATGGCGATCTTTGCCGAAACCACCCCGACCGACGTCGGCCCCATCCGGAGCGCCCGCTACTACTTCATCGCCTGGGCGTCGGAGTTGCGAGCGATGTACGTCCACGCCGGCGGCTCGCCCCAGGCGTTGACGGCGCTGCGCGGCCAGGGCAATGGCCAGCTGGTCTACAACGCCGATGAATTCGCCCACGGCGGCTACTTCCGCCGGATCACCGGCCGGTTCGCACCACACAACCTGTACACCACCGGCCGGCAGCTGCGCCAGCTGGCCAACCTGATCCACGCGACGGCGCCGCCCAAGCCCATCTGGACGTTCCTGCCGGCGGCACCGCTGGAGGTCAGGCCGCTCGGCGGCCGGATTCTCTTCGCCTACCCGCACAACGCGATCCGCTACGACTACGACCGGATCACCAATACCTACCTGCGCTCGGTCACGACCGAGGGCGCCCAGCACGACCTCTCGAACAAGGTCCGGATCGCCCCGACCAACGTGATCGTGATGTGGATGAAGTTCGGGCCGCTCAACGACGGCGAGGCCTACAAGCACCGCCTGGAGGCCACGATCGTGGGCAGCGGACCGGCCTGGATCGCGACCAATGGACACACGATCAAGGGCACCTGGAGGAAGAAGTCGATCACCGGCGCGACCCTCTTCTACGACAGTGCCGGGCACCAGGTCAGCCTGACCGTGGGCCAGACCTTCCTGAACGTGCTCATCTGGGGCACCGTTGTCAGCGTTCACGACGGGACGCCGGCGCCGCCCGTCGAGCCGTCGCCCAGCCCGTCGCCCTCGGCCAGCTGATCAGCGCCGCGAACCCGGCGTTCAGATCCCGGTGACTTCGTCCTCGGGCGCGCGGCGGGCCCCGATATCGGTGTAGACGACCCGGGTCGCCCGGGCCACGTCGGCCCAGGTCCATTGACCGGGTCCGGTCCGGCTCAACGCGTCGGCCCGCAGCCTGGTCCACAGGTCGTCATCGGTCCACGAGGTCGCGATCGCGGCGGCCAGCCGGTCGGGTTCGCGCGGCTCGACCAGGATCCCGGCGCCGGCCACCAGCTCGGGCAGCGCCCCAACGGCGCTGGCGATGACCGGCGTTCCGGCCGCCAGGGCTTCGATCGCGGGCAGCCCGGCGGCCTCACTGATCGACGGCAGGATCGCCGCGCGGGCCTGGGCGACGAGCGCCGCGACGCGTTCCACCGACAGGGACGGGGCATAGGCCAACAGGTCACCGACGCCCTCGCGAGCCGTGGCCCGGGCGAGAGCCGCGCGGTCGTCGGGCGAGGCGCCGAGGAGGAGGACTCGCGGTGGCCAGGCAACGGCGGGATCGAGACCGGCCGGACGCCCCGCGGCGGACAGCCGGCTGAGCGCCCCGAGCAGCGAGCCCAGGTCCTGCCGGGCGTCATACCGACCCGAGTAGACCAGGTAGCGCTCGGGCAGGCCGAGCCGCTCGCGGTCGGACCGGGGATCGGCCGCCGGACCCGGGGCTCGGGTGGCACTGCCGCCGGCACGACTCGCCCCGTGCGACTGGCCCGGCTGCAGCGGCTCGAGCGGCCGGAACGCCGCCCGGGCAGCCAGGGGAACCACGATCAATCGCTCGAGCCGGATCCGGAGCAGGTTCCGGACAGCTCGAGCCGTCGCCTCGGTGCCCACGATGATCGCCGCGGCGTCGCGCAGGATCCGGCCGCGCAGGCGCTGGCCAAAGGCCGCCGCCGGACTGCGCTGATAGACGCCGGGCATCTCCCACGGAGCCAGGTCGAGCAGGGTGACCACCACCGGCAGGCGCGACCCGATCGGGATTGCCCCAGAGGCGGTGTGGAACACGGCTCCCGATGCCCCGCCCTGCTCGGCCCACCAGGCGGCTCCGATCGCGGCGCCCCGGAGCAGGAACGGGTCGATCGTCAGGGCCGCCGAGCGGAGCAGGTGACTGGGCGGCATCCGCCGGCGCGCGGCGACATCCAGGTTCCGGAACGCCTCGGTCGGATCGGATCCGCGCAATCCGACCAGGAAGGCAAACGACTCACCTTCGATCGGCTCGGCGTCGTACGCCCCCAGCAGCTCGGCCAGGTAAGTGGCCGTGGTCGGACCGCGAGCCGGATCCTCCAGGGGCCGCGTGTCCATCACGACACGCAGGCCGAGCGGGTCGGGACCGGCGGTCACGCCTGGGGGCGCATCGCGCGCGGGCCCCGTCCGCGCAGCTCGTCCCAGCGAAGCTGCAGGACGACGATCAGGGCCTCGCCGATGATCCGGCGGGACATCTTGGACTGGCCCACGCGCCGGTCCCGGAAGGTGATCGGGACCTCCTCGATACGCGCTCCCAGGCGGCTGGCCCGGAAGGTCATCTCGATCTGGAAGACGTAGCCGCCGGCGTGGATCCCGTCGAACGGGATGGAAGCCAGGGTGGGCGCCCGCCAGGCCTTGAACCCACCGGTCAGGTCGTGCGGCTCGAGACCCAGGACGGACCGGGCGAACAGGCTGCCGCCCCGTGAGATCATCCGCCGAGCAAGCCCCCAATCCACCACCCCGCCGCCCGGGACGTAGCGCGAGCCGATGACCAGGTCGGTCGAACCGGCGCTGACCGGGCCGATCAGCTCGGGCAGCGCTGCCGGATCGTGGGACCAGTCCGCGTCCATCTGGACGATCACGTCGGCCCCACCGTCGAGGGCCACCCGGAAGCCGTCGAGATAGGCCCGGCCGAGGCCCTGCTTGGTCGGTCGATGGCGGACACGCACCCGCTCGTTGTCGGCGGCCAGCGCATCGGCCAGGCCACCCGTTCCGTCGGGCGATCCGTCATCGACAACGAGGAGGGTCGCGGCGGGCAGCTCGGCCAGGATCGCCGCCGCGATGCCGGGCAGGTTCTCCGCTTCGTTGTAGGTGGGCAGGATGACCCAGGTTCCGGGTCGCGGATCAGACGCCATGGAAGCCAGTGTAGGGCGACGGTGCCGCCCGGAGATCAGCGCAGGTGCAGCTGCAGGACGTGGACCTGGATCGTCGCGGCCGCGGAGCGCCCGGACGAACCCGGCTGGCCCAGGCTGACCTTGCCGTAGGGCGAGGGCACCGAGCTGCCCACGACCGCGCCGCTGAACAGGGTCATGTCGCCGCTGATCCCGCGGCTGAAGTGATCGTTCTCGGTGGCCGGGATGCCCGGGTTCGGGTCGAGCTGGACCGTCGCCCAGCTGGTGCGCACCGAGCCCAGCGTCGTGACGTTGTTGTTGTCATTCGGCGCGTTCTGCCACATGTCGCCGATCGTCTGGAACGAGCTGAACAGGTTCTGGATGTACCAGCCTTCCACGTTCGAGTACGGCTCGGAGATCACGGCCCGGGCGCCGGTCTGGAGCCAGCCGGCGCCCATGTTGTCGACCCGCTGTTCGGCCACGGCCAACGTTGGGGCAGGATCGCCCGACTCAGAGTTGCCGGCCGAGTAGCACAGGTGTCCCAGGAGCACGACGGCGTTGGGGGCCAGCTTGACGTATTTCGCGAGGTAGTTCGCACCGTAATACAGGACGTTCGAGTCACCCTTGTGCGAGGCGGCGTTCAGGCCGATGCCGTCCTTGGTGTTCTCCTGGAACGGCTTGTAGGGGCTAGGCCAGCCGTTGCCATGGCCGAAGTAGACGACGATCGAGGCACCCTGGAGGGCCGGCTCCACGTTGGCCCACGTCGCGTACGGCGAGTAGATCGTCACGACATTGGAGCTGTACTGCCGGGCGACCGCGGCGGTCGCGTTGGCATCCGCGATATAGGTGGGGGTGCTGCCCTCGACCGGTCCGACGATGATCACGACCTTGGCGGTCGACAGGCTCTGGGTCGAAGCCGAGGCAGCCGGGACGAAGGCAGCCAGGACCAGCAGACAGGCCAGGGACAGGGCGCCGAACAGGTTACGCAACAGGAGTCTCCGAGCTTCCGCGGCCCGGTTCGTGGCACAGCCAGCGATCCGGATGGGGAGGACAACCCCAGACTCCCGGATGGGGTGGCCCGACTCAATCCCGACATCGTCCCGGGCCGGTATGGCCCCAACGTCCGAAACGCCGGTCGGAACGGCGCAGTCAGGCGGTTTGCGGTGATGTTGGTGGTGGTCGGGGTGGTGCCCCGGCCGTTGTCACGATAGCTGAAGGTGGGGCGTCCGCGCACCACCTGTGAAGCCTATTGCGAGCGCAGCCGCGCCAGCAGGTCCTCCAGGCTGGGGTTTGACTGGTCGCGCTCGGACAGGATCGGCCGGCCGTCGACCGTGGGGCAGGCCGGCCAGGGCACGCCTACCGCCGGGTCGTCCCAGGCGAAGCCCAGCTCATCGGACCCGTCGTACTCGTTCGTGACGAGGTAGATGAGCTCGAGCGGCTCGAGGGCCAGGAAGCCGTGCGCGACGCCGATGGGAATCGTCACCGATCCATCAGCAACCAGCTCGCGGGTCTCGACCAACGCCGGACCGGATCCGCCGACGGCCGGCCGGACGTCGACCAGGGCGACCAACGCCCGGCCCGAGGCCACGATCCATTGGTCGAGCTGGCGGCGGTGGTAGTGCAGACCACGCAGGACGCCGGCCGCGGAGGTGGACAGGTTGGCCTGGACGAAGCGGGCCTTCGATGCCCCAGTCCAGCGCGGGTCGAGGTCGAAGCCGCCAGACGCCCGCCACAGCTCGCGGAAGGAGCCCCGGCTGTCGCCAAATCGCGGGATCCTGCCCCACCGGACGCCCGGCAGCAGGCCCGATTCCTCGCTCATCGCGCGCTGCTCGCAAGCTGGCGCCGGAGCGTCGGCAGGTAGTCGGCCAGGGCCAGCTGCCAGGTCCGCAGGGGTCCCCCGTTCGCCCGGTTGTCGGTCGGTTCGAGCACCGCCCAGGCCGGAGGCGTGGAGGCGCGAGCCCAGGTTGAGCCGGGGACCTCCTCGATCGAGGTCTCAGTCCCAAGGCCGGCCAGGACCGCCCGCGCCCACTGGGCGCGAGTCGCGACGTCGGTGTTCACGATGTGGTGGATGCCTCCGAACCACACGCCATCCCCAACCAGGGCGACGATGGCATCGGCGAGGTCACCCGTCAGGGTCGGCGATCCCGTCTCGTCGAAGACGACCTTCAGCGGCTCGCCGGCCGCGCTGGCCCGCCCAGCCGCCCTGGCGATCTTCTCGGGAAAGTCATTGCCCGGCGGCCCATAGAGCCAGGCCGTTCGGACGATCGCGAGGGCCGGACCCGTCGTCGGCGACGTGGCCGCCTGCCAGCCGTAGGCCTGGGCCGCGGCGACCTCGCCGGCCAGCTTGCTCGCACCGTAGGCATTGATCGGGTTGGGCATGTCCTGCGGTCGGTAGCCCAGCCCGTCGGTCCGTGCGCCATCGAAGACCTCGTTGGTCGAGACGAGGATCAGGTCAATCCCCGCCGCCGCCGCTGCCCGAGCGAGGTCGCCCACCGCTTCGCCGTTGCGGCGGAGCGCCGTCTGCGGATCCCGGGCGCAGCCATCGACGTCCGTCCAGGCTGCTGCGTGGACGATCATCTCGGGTCGGTCCCGGGCAATCAACCGGGCCGCTGCTCCGGGATCGTCGAGGTCGTAATCGGGCCGATGCCAGGCCAGCGGCCCACTGATCCCGGTGAAGGGGGCCGCGGCCAGGGCCGACAGGACCGCCCGGCCGAGACGGCCGCCGGTGCCGGTGACCGCGACCCGCACTTCAGTGCGCCGGCTCGGCAGCCTGCGAACCGGCCAGCCGGCGCCCGTACTGGCGCTCGTAGTAGGCGTCCCAGTCGCCGGCCTTGATCGCCCGCCACCAGGCCTCGTTGGCCTCGAACCAGTCGACCGTCGTCCGCAAGCCGTCGGCGAAATCCACCTTGTTGCGCCAGCCCAGGGCCGCCAGCTTCGAACCGTCCAGGGCGTAGCGCCGATCGTGGCCGAGCCGGTCGTCGACCGTCCGGACCAGCGACCAGGGCTTGCCCAGGGCCTCGAGCAGGAGTCGGACCACTTCCCGGTTGGTCAGCTCGGCCGAACCGGGGATGTTGTAGGTCTGGCCGGTCTGGCCCCGGCGCAGGACCGTCTCGATCGCCCCGGCGTGGTCCGTGACGAACAACCAGTCGCGTTGCTGGAGGCCGTCGCCGTAGAGCGGCAACGGTCGATCCTCGAGGGCATTGGTGATGAACAGCGGGATGAGCTTCTCGGGGTGGTGGTATGGGCCGTAGGTGTTCGAGCCGCGGGTCACGACCGCGTCGACCCCGTGGGTCACGACGTAGCTGCGGACCAGCAGCTCGCCGGCAGCCTTGGCCGCGGCATACGGCGAGCGCGGCGCGAGCACGTCGGTCTCCACTGATTGACCGGTCTCGACCGAGCCGTAGACCTCGTCGGTGCTGACCTGGAGGTAGCGCGGGGCGGCACGAGATCCGGCGGCCCGCTCGGTGGCTGCGGCCCGGCAGGCATCGAGCAGCACATGGACGCCGATCACCCCGGTCCGCAGGAACGCTTCCGGATCCAGGATCGAGCGATCGACGTGCGACTCGGCCGCGAAGTTGAGGACGGCATCCACCTCGGCGACCAGAGGTCGGACGACCGCCGGGTCGGCGATGTCGCCGCGGACAAAGGTCAACCGGGCGGCCTGGCCGGGATCGTCCATGACCGGCCGCAGGTTGGCCTCGTTGCCGGCGTAGGTCAGGGTGTCCAGGATGGTGATCCGGGTGCCGTCGTCACGGCCCAGGACCTCGCGCACGAAGGCACTGCCGATGAACCCGGCACCACCGGTCACCAGCAGATGCGAGCCCGGACCAAACTGTTCGTGGGTCATGTGGCGTTCACCATGACTAGCGGCCCGGCCGCTGCGGGGCAGGACTCAGCCGCCCCTGCTCATCGTCCTCGGCCGCAATCGCCGCGGCCCGCATCAGCGACGGGACCGTGCCGGCGTCGGCCCAATGGCCGTCGTAGACCCGGGTGTACAGGCCGCCGCTGGGGATGTAGTGGTTGAGCACGTCGGTGATCTCGAACTCGCCCCGGCCCGACGGCGCCAGCTGGTCGATCACGTCGAACGCCCCGGCCCGCAGGAAGTACACGCCGATCGGGATCAGGTCGCTCTTGGGTACGGCCGGCTTCTCTTCGAAGCCGATCACGGCGCCGTCCGGACCCAGCTCGGCCACCCCGAATCGCTCGGGATCGGGCACCCGGTAGAGGAGCGTGCCGGCGCCGTACGAGCCGGCCTCGAACTCGGCGGCCTGGGCCGCCAGTGGCTCGCCCAGCAGGATGTTGTCGCCGAGGACGCAGCAGAACGCCTCGTCGCCCACGAAATCGCGGGCCAGGCCGATCGCGTGGGCAATCCCCAGGGCGCCGTGCTGGTAGCGATAGGTCAGGTCCAGGCCGAAGTGCGAGCCATCGGCGAGGAGCTCCACGACATCGCCGACGCTCTTGCCGCCCACGATCACCATCACCTCGCGGATGCCCATCCCGGCCAGGGTCGCGATCGGGTAATAGATCATCGGCCGGTCATAGATCGGCAGCAGGTGCTTGTTGGTGACAATCGTCAGCGGGAACAGGCGGGTGGCGGTTCCGCCGGCAAGAACGATGCCTTTCATCGATGGAAGCCTAGCGGTCAGGGGTGAGCCGTGGGAGCCGGGCTTGCAACCACGCATGGCTGCTCGCCCACTGGCAGGGTGGCGCCCGCGGTGGGACACGGCACGGCCTGCTGGTCCAGAGGTGGCAGGCCACCCTTGTAGTTCGTGATGACGAGCACGTATTCCAGCTTGTCCAGGTTGACTGCGGGCTGGATGAACGCCGTCTGGACCACCGCGTTGGCGTCGCGCTGGTCGTCGACCACCGTGCCGATCAGGAGGCCCTTGGGGAAGGACGAGCGGACGCCGGTCCCCAGGTCGATCCCGGCGGTCACGACCTGGTCGTTGATCTGGACCCGCTCGGTGGAATCGATGTCCTCCATCACCAGCACGCCGCCGAGCTGGCCGAGGACCGATCCCGTGGCCTGGTTCGAACCGAGCTGGCCGATCACGGTCGAGGTCGTGTCGTTGATCAGCAGGACGCTGGCCGAGGAGCCCGCCACGGCCGTCACCCGGCCGGCCAGTGCGCCCCCGTCGCCAACCACGATGTCGCCGACGACGATTCCCCGGTCCGTCCCCACGTCGATCGTTACGACCCGCCGGAATTCGGATGTCTCGCGCCCGATCACGGTCGCGGCGATCGACTGGAATCCCAGCCCGGACTGGACCTGGAGCAAGCCGGTCAGGACCTGGTTCTCCCGCTCGAGCTCCTTGGCCCGGGCATTCTGTGCCGTGAGGGCCGCATTCTCGGCAGTCAGCTGGTCATTCGTCCGGTGGAGGGTGTCGATCTCGCCGATCGTGGCGACCAGGGCACCCACGCCCCGGGCGAGCGAATCGACCGTGGCCTGGACCGGCTTGAAGGCAAACGCCACGCCCTTCTGGAGCTGCTGGACGGGCGGGCTCGAGGAAAAGACCATGAGCACGAGGCAGGTGACCAGGAGCAGCCCGTAGGTGACCGAGCGCCGGCGTGTCCGGCGGTCATTGAGCAGCGCGGTCATCGCAATCGACCCCGGTCGCGCCGGTCAGCGCGGGGTGCGCGCGTAGGTGTCGGCAACCAGGACACGTTGCATCGCCGGGTTGGTGGCGAGCTCCTCGAGGACGACCCCGGTGCCCCGGGCGACGCAGGTCAGCGGATCGTCGGCGATGTGGACGGGCATCTGGGTCGCTTCGGCGATGCGCTGGTCGAGGCCGGCCAGGAGGGCCCCGCCGCCGGCCAGGACGATGCCCTGGTCCATGATGTCGTCGACCAGCACGGGTGGGGTCTCCTCGATCGTGTCCTTGATCGTGTCGACGATCTGCTGGACGGACGGCTCGATCGCCTCACGGATCTGGTCGGCACCCACCTCGACGCTGCGGGGCAGCCCGGTCAGCAGGTCGCGTCCGCGGAGGGTCACCCGCTGGGCATCCCACTCACCGGGATAGGCCGACGCAATGGCGATCTTGATGTCCTCGGCGGTGCGCTCGCCCAGGAACAGGTTGTACTCCCGCCGGGCGAAGGTGACGATGTCCTGGTCCATCTCGTCGCCGCCGATCCGGATGCTCCGGGCGATGACGATCCCGCCCAGGCTGATCACGGCAACCTCGGTCGTGCCTCCGCCGATGTCGACGATCAGGCTGCCCGACGGCTCGCTGACCGGCAGACCAGCCCCGATCGCGGCGGCCATCGGCTCCTCGATCAGGCGTGCCCAGCGCGCGCCGGCGTTGAGCGCCGCATCGCGGACGGCCCGCTTCTCGACCTCGGTCACGCCCGACGGGACGCCCAGGAGCATCCGCGGCCGGGGGATCAGGCCAACCCGGTCATGGACCCGGTTGACGAAGTACTTGATCATCTGCTCGGTCACGTCGAAGTCGCTGATCACACCGTCGCGGAGCGGCCGGACGGCAATGATCGAGGCCGGCGTCCGGCCGACCATCCGCTTGGCCTCGGCGCCGATGGCCAGGACCTTCTTGGTCTTGGCCTCGATCGCCACGACGCTCGGCTCGCTGATGACGATCCCGCGGTTCCGAACATGGACCAGCGTATTCGCGGTCCCGAGGTCGATCCCGATGTCCCGTGAGAAGAGGCCGAGGAGGCGGTCGAACATGTGCCGGGCGGTTCCTTCGTGCGGGTCCTGTGCGCGCGTCGCGAGATGGGCGCGCGCCGCAGCGGATCGCGTGGGCTGGAGGCGGACGTGGAGTATACCCGCCGGGCCTATCATCGCCAGCAATGCGCTCCGTGGCCCTCGCTCAACCCATGCTCCGGCGCGGGTTCGTGGCCGACCTGATCGGCCCGGGCGGCAACGCGATCGGCCTGCTCCGGTTCAGCCTGGCCCTGCTCGTGGTGGTCCATCACACCCGGGTGCTGGGCGGCTTCGGCTCGGATCCCGTCCTGCGCTTCGCCCGGGGCCAGGCGGACCTGGGCGTGTTCGCGGTGGCCGGCTTCTTCACGATCAGCGGGTTCCTGGTGACCAGGAGTGCCGAGCGCTCGAGCACGGCACGCTACCTGTGGCACCGCGCCCTGCGGGTCTTCCCCGCGTTCTGGGTGTGCCTGCTGGTCATCGCCCTCGTGTTCGGGCCGTTCTTCTGGTTCCACGTCCACGGCACCTTCGCCGGGTACGCCGAGACGACCGACGACGGGCCCCTGGGCTACGTCGCCAACAACGTCCTGCTCCTGATCAACCAGACCCGGATCGACCACCTGCTGGCCGGGAACCCGTACCCCAGCGCGGTCAACGGGTCGCTCTGGACGCTGGCCTACGAGTTCTCGTGGTACCTGGTGGTGGCCGTGGTCGCGGCCCTGGGACTGCTCCGCCGACGGATCCTGATCGTGGGCCTGATCGCCTTCCTGGTGGTCGCTTACCTGCTGGCGTCCGACCCACTGCAGGGCATCCCGATCGTGGGCTACGCCCTCAGCTCACGCTTCGGGCTGGCCTTCAGCCTGGGCATGGCGGCCTACCTGTGGCGGGAGCGGATCCCGCTCGACGACCGGCTGGCGGCGCTTGCCGCGGTCGTGTTCGTCGTCACCCTGCGCTTCGGGCTGTTCTCCAGCCTGGGCATGGCGGCCCTGGCCTACGGGATGCTGTGGGCCGCCTGGCGCCTGCCTTTCCGCCGATTCGGGACACGCATCGACCTGTCCTACGGCGTGTACATCTACGCCTTCCCGATCCAGCAGACGATTGCCCTGCTGGGCGGTCACCGATTGGGTGCGCCGCTGTTCCTGGCGGTCAGCCTGGTCGGGATCCTGCCCCTGGCCTTCCTCAGCCAGGTCCTCGTCGAACGCCCGGCCCTGCGCTTCAAGGACGTCCTACGCCGGGATCGCGTCACCAAGGGTGATCCGAATGCGCTTGTTGATCCGACCCTTGGACTCATAGCCAGTGACCCGGATCCGGCCGACCTCGCTGGTGTTGGCGACGTGCGTCCCGCCGTCAGCCTGGAGATCAAGGCCCACGATCTCGATCGTGCGGATCTCGGCGATCCCGGGCGGTAGCAGGTTGATCTTGGTCCGAATCAGGTCGGGGATGGCGAAGGCTTCGTCACGGGGCAGCACGTTCACCCGGATCTCACGGCCGCGGGCGAGCTCGGCGTTCACGGTCGCCTCGATCGCGTCGACAAGATCGCCGTTCATCCGCGCGAACTCGAAGTCCATCCGACCGCTGCCGGGCTCCATGTTGCCGCCGGTGACCTGCGCCCCGTAGTCGCGCCAGACCACTCCGCACAGGGCATGGAGCGCGGTGTGGGTCCGCATCAGCAGGTGCCGGCGCGGCCAGTCAAGGTCCACCTCCAGGCGGTTGCCGACGATCGGCGGGTCGCCCTCAGCCGGCTCCAGCTCATGGACGATCTGGCTGCCGTCCTTGCGGGCCGAGCGGACCGACCAGCTTCGGCCGTCGGTCGAGCGCAGGAGCGTGCCGCGGTCGGCCGGCTGGCCGCCGCCACCCGGGTAGAACACGGTCCGATCCAGGACGACCAGGCTCGTCCCACCGTCGACCGCTGGGGAAGCCGCTGGCTCGACGGCCACGACCGCCGCCTCGGTGTGCGCCGCGTAGCTGTCGCGATAGCAGATCGCGTCGGTCATCCGAGGTGCACCTTCCGACCTATTTGACGACGAGGCTGCCGGTCATGTTCGAGTGGATCGAGCAGACGAACGTATAGCTGCCGGCCGCGAGCGAGGGCACGCTGTAGGTGACCTGGGTTGGCCCGGTGATGATCGCGCCCTCGAAGACGTCGGTCCCGCCGCCGTCCTTGATGAACACGTCGTGCTGGACGCTGGGGTCCTTGTTGTCGAACAACAGGCTGAAGCCCTTGCCCGCGGGAGCATCGACCGAGGACTGCTCGAAGGCGATGTTCAGGGCACTGATCGTCACGTCGGCAGCCGCGCTGCCTGGGGCGGTCGTGGCCGACGGCGCAGCGCTGGCTGCCGGCTGGCTGGCGGCGGGAGCGCCGCTGGCACCGGCCGATGCGACGGGCGCCGGCGTGGCGACGGGTGCCGGCGCGAACGTCCAACCGGCCCCTGCCGATGAAACGCAGCCGGCCACGAGCAGGCAGGCCAGGAGGGCAGCGGCGGCGGTCAGCAACGGACGGGCGAGGCGCATCGCGGGAACGTCTTCCTTTCGAGGGTCAGGCGAGCGATGAGTGGTCGCCCCAACTCTACCGTCCGATGCCCGACGGTGCCCGCCGGCGGGGTGGTGCGTGGACGCACTGACCCAAAGGTCCTGGTACCTTCGTCCGGCTTGGCGGATGGCTCTTTTGGCCGGTAACCTGCGGCTCCGATCGCGACCGGCGCGCGAACGGACCAATGGTCTCGCCGGCAAGCGGAGTCCATCCGGATGATCCATCGAATCAAGGCCCATGTTTGGCTGCTCGGTGTAACCGTGCTGCCGGCCGTGCTCGCCTTCGCTGTCCATCATCCCCTCGGCCGCCGCTGGTCCTGACTCGTACGTCCATGCGGATCGGTGCCCCGATCCGTCCGACGGTCCCGGCAGTGGGACAGCGACTCCCTCCACCTCGCTGGTAACCACGGCCACAGGCAAAAGACCCGGACGCCCTCCGTCCGGGTCTTTTGCTGTGCGCGGCCGGTTTCTGGACCTCCCGTACCATGAACGGCATGGCCAAGCCCGCCGCGTCGCCGAATCACTCGCCCGAGGATCAGCTCCAGCAGCTGCGCTTCCTGCACCGGGTGGCTCGTTTGGCAACCACCGCCCGGACCTGGGACGAGCTCCTCGAGACGATCGTCGATGAGACCCGCGACGCGCTCCATGCCGATGTGAGCTCGCTGTACCTGCTCGATCGCGACGGCACCCATCTGACCCTGGCCGCGACCAACGGCCTGGACCGCTACCAGATCGGGCGGGCCCGGGTGCCCATCGGCGAGGGCGTCACCGGCCGGGTGGCGGCCAGCCAGAAGGCCAAGATCGTCGTCGACGTCAAGCACGACGAGGACTTCCTATGGGTGCGCGGCCTGGACCAGCGCCGCTACGTCGCCTCGATGCTCTCGGTGCCGCTGTCCTGGCACGATCAGATCGTGGGCGTCCTGAACGTCCAGACCGAGGCCCAGCGCGACTTCAACGCCGAAGATGCGGCCCAGCTGAGCGCAATCGCCGACCTCCTCGCCGGGATCGTCCAGAAGGGCCGCGAACAGCGCGACGCCGAAGCCCAGGTCGTGGCCCTCCAGCGCCTGGATGAGGCCCGGACCGAGCTGATCGCGCTGGTCACCCACGAGCTGCGCACGCCGCTGGCTGTGGTCCGGGCCTACGCCGACCTGCTGGCCGACGATCCGCCCCTCGACGGCCGGGAGAGCCGGGACCCCGAGCGACGTGCCCAGCGCGAAGCGTGGTACCAGGGCACGATCGACCAGGTGGACCGGCTTGATCGGCTGGTCGACTCGATCCTGGCCTCGATCCGGCCGAGCAACGAGAGCCCGATTGAGCTCGCCCCGATCGACGTCGGCGCGCAACTCGAGGAGCTCGTCGTGGAGCTCAAGCCACTCCTCCGCCAGCACCGCCTGGAGCAGCACGTCGAGGTCCGCCGCCACGCCCTGGCCGATCCACCCCGGCTGCGCCAGATCATCGAGCACCTGATCGAGAACGCGGTCAAGTACGCACCGCCGGATACAACAATCACGGTTGACGTCACACTGGTCGAGGGAATCGTTCGGTTGAGCGTCAGCGACGAAGGGCCGGGCATCCCGATCGAGTGGCGTGAGCGGATCTTCGAACCGTACGCGCGACGTGACACGCACACCGCCCGGGGCTCGGGCATCGGCCTGTATGCCGCTCGTCGGCTGGCTGAAGCCATGGGTGCCCGACTATGGTGTGAGCCCGCCCCGGGCAGTGGTGCCCGATTTGTCCTGGCGTTGCCCGCCGCCGTAGCCGTCTGAAGGAACCTGCCATGCCCAACGTCCGCCCACTCCGGATCCTCGTCGTGGACGACGACCCAGCGATGGTCGGGGCGATCACCGCCCTCGTCGGCCAGGACGGTCACCAGGTGATCACCGCCTATGACGGCCTGACGGCGGTCCGTCGCTTCCGTGAAGAATCACCCGACCTGGTCCTGCTCGACCTGGCCATGCCCGGTCCCGACGGATTCAGCGTGGCCGGCCAGATCCGGGCATCGGGCAACGTGCCCATCCTGGTCCTGTCCGGCGAAAGCGGCGAGGGGGCCAAGGTCCGAGCCCTGGAGATCGGGGCCGACGATTACCTGACCAAGCCCTTCGGCCGGCAGGAGCTCCTGGCCCGGATCGCGGCCGTGATGCGCCGGGTGGATGCCGCCGGCGGTCCGGTTGGCGGCGGCAGTGCCCTGCAGGCCGGCGACCTGACGATCGAGCCCGGCCGGCACGAGGCCCGGGTGGGCGATTCGCTGCTGCCCCTGACGGCCACCGAGTATCGGCTGCTCGAGGCCCTGGTCCGGGCCGGCGGCGACGTGGTTCCCCACGCCCGGCTGGTTCGAGCCGGCTGGCCCTCGGAGCCGAACCCCGACCTGCTCTGGCTGAAGCCGCACCTCGCTCGCCTGCGGGCCAAGGTCTCGTCTGCCGGCGGCCCGTCGGTCGTGGCGGTCCGCTCGGTGGGTTACCGCGTCGAGGCCGTCTAGGGCGTTCGGCGGGGCGGCGCTGGGCGGCGGGGCCGGGGCCGAGGCGCGGCGGCGCAGCTCGGCGCGGCGGCGCAGCTCGGCGCGGCGCCGTCGCGTTTAGCAATCCCACACTTGTCTGGAGCGCCTGAGCGAGCCGACGCCCACCTGGCGCCTCATCCGACCCGCCGGCCGGCATGATTTGTGCGTACCCAGCCCGGTCCGGGCGGTCGCGAGACCCTCAACGCCAGATTTCGGGCGCCCTCAGGCACCCGCTAAGAATCGGATCGCTAATTGGGGCGCCGCGCGCCGAGCCCGGCGGCAAAGAACTGCGGCGGTGGACTAGCCGGCGGAGCGGCCTGCGAAGGCGCGGCCGTGC
This sequence comes from Candidatus Limnocylindrales bacterium, assembly GCA_038220425.1. Lineage (GTDB taxonomy): Bacteria > Chloroflexota > Limnocylindria > Limnocylindrales > CSP1-4 > Palsa-1033. Next base: position 5,220 of record JBBRIV010000001.1, on the reverse strand, counting down.
GCGTCATGGGCCAGGCCCACGCAGTCCACCCGGCAACCGCGTGCGTCGCGGCCGGTGCTGCCGGCGAAGTGGCGCCAGGTCTCCTCGAACGCATCCACCTGCAGGCGACAACCGCACATTGCGCAGGTGATCGGGCCCGTGGCGAGGTCGGCCTGACGGATCGGCCAGGCTGGCCGAGGGGTTGGTTGGATCATCAGGGACCTCCGGGGGACCGAGGAAACGGCCGCGACAGTGCGCGACACTCCGGAGAGTCTGCGCCGGTGGTTCGCACCGCGTCGGCACCCGGCCGGATACGGCAGGGTTGCGGTTTGGACGCGGGCGTCAGCGTCGGTCGGTGAGTCCCAGCCGGATCGCCACCGCAGCGGCCTCGACCCGGCCCGATACGCCCAGCTTCGACAGGATGTTGCCGACGTGCACGCCGACCGTCTTCTGGCTGATGAACAGGCGCTCGCCGATCTCCCGGTTGGTCCGGCCCTGGGCCAGGTGGATCAGGACTTCGCGTTCGCGCCGGCTCAAGCCAAACGTGTCGCCCGGCGGCGGCTCGGCAGGGCCGACAAAGGCCACGGCCAGCCCGGGTCGTTCCTCGGGCGGCCCCATCGAACCCCAATCGGGCCCGGCCGCGAAGGCCGCCTCGCGGGCCTGGCGGCCGGCTCCAACCGGCACGGCGACGGGCTCGCGCTGGGCCAGGCTGCCGTCGACCTCTACGTCCAGGATCAAGCTGCTGGTGGCCGCCTGGGGTAGAGCGATCAGGGCTCGTCGGGCAAGCTCCTCGAGCTCGCGCAGGAGCGGTCCGGCACCCAGCCTGATGGCCAGCTCGACGGCCTCCAGCAACGGCGCCCGGGCAGCGGTACGGCCGGCTCGGCCATCGCCCGCGCCCAGGGCGGCCTCTGCCTGGCGCCAACGCGCCCGGGCCACCTGGTACGGCCGTTCCAGGTCGTCCCAGGTTCGGGCCAGCGAATCCCAGGCGGATGGTTCGTCATGACCCTCGATCCGAGCCCGGTACGCTCGGGCCAGGGCCAGGTGGGCGTCGGCCTCGCGGCGGGTCCCGAACGCCGGGGCAACGCCGGCCTCCTCGACCGCTGCCTCGGCCTCGGCCAGGACCTCGGCGCTCCGGCTCCGGGCGCTGGCCACGGTCGACAGGTCGCGGCCTGCCCGGGCGTCGGCGATGGATGCCGAATCGACCTCGAGAACGGCTCCGGCCATGCGCGCCACGAGCACCCAATCCTCGGTCTGGCGAACCCGGCTCCAGCCCAGGCCGACCGCCCGGCGGGCATCCTCGAGATCGCCTCGCCACAGGGCGAATGAGGCGGCGGCCTGGTAGGTCGGCACGGATTCCTGGGCGTCGGGCACCGTCTCGAGCTCGAGCAGGAGGCGGCCCAGGAGCCGGCCGGCAGTCTCGCCCGCGCGCGCCTCGATCTCGACAGTCACCAGGTTGGCCAGGGCATTGACCAGGTTGACGCCCACCGGACTCCATTCGAGGGCCGTCGCCACCAGCGCCCGCGAGGCCGGCCAATCGCCCAGCAGGAACAGGGAGTCGGCGCCATTGCCGCGCAGGTAGTTGCCGAAGACGGCCTCCTGGCCGGCCCGCCGGGCGGCCTCGATCCCCGCCCGGGCCACCTCGACCGCCTCGCGCTTGCGGCCGAGCAGATCGAGCGCGGTCGTGATGTTGGCCGTGGCCCTGAACAGGTCGTCGAAGCGACCCAGGTCGAAGGCGATCGTGCGGGCCTCGAGGAGGAGGGCCAGGCCGCCCTCGGGATCCTCGCCCCAGACCCGGCTGATCCCGAGGGTGCAGATGGCATGGCCCTCTTCACCGAGCGCCTCCGGGCCAACCGTGTGGGCGAGCTTGATCGCCTCGCTGGCCAGTCGCTCTGCCTCGGAGAACGTCCCTTCGAGCATCCGGACCTGGGCCAGGGCCGACAGGACCAGGGCCCGCTCGCGGGATGGTTTGGTGGGCACCAGCTCGACCGCCCGGGTATGGGCGGCAATCGAGCCGGTCTGGTCGCCGGCGGCCCGCCGGTAGCGGCCGAGGCGCTCGTACAGGAGGCCCACCCGGAGTCGGTCGGAGCGCTCGTCGAGGCGGGCGATGGCCGACTCGGCATAGGCCGTGGCCCGGGCCAGCCGGCCGTCGGCGAAGGCGGCCTCGGCAGCGCGGGCCAGCAGGCCGGCCGGCGAGGCGGGATCCGATTCACCGCCGGGCGGCTCGGTTCGATCGTCAATCTCCAGGGCCAGCTCCAGGTGGGCCAGCGCGTCGGCCAGCGAATCGACGTTCTCGGCGAGGGTCGCGGCGTCGATTGCGTCCGCCCGGGCCGGCCCCAGCTGGTGGGCGGCCAGCCAGTGGCGGGCCTGCGAGCCAGGTCGGTCGGCGAGGCCCTCGGCCAGTGCGGCGTGATGGCGGCGGCGCTGGCCGGGCAGCAGGTCGGCCTCGATCGAGCGGGCGATCAGGGGATGGCGGATGCCCACGATCGCCTCGGCCGGCAGGGCCGCGACCGCCGGGTCGTGCGCGGCGTCGTCGCCGTCGGGACCTTCGAGCCGGGCAAAGCCGTGTTCCAGGGCTTCGGCCAGGCCATGGCCCAGGTCTGCCTCGAGGATCCCGCCGCCGCGCCTGGGGGTCGAGCTGGAGCGCGGCGCGGGCCGGTCCGCCTCGCGCTCGAACGCCAGCGAGGCCGTTGCCAGTTGCTCCAGGGTCAGCGGTTCGCCGGCTGGGGCCAGCAGGCGCAGGGCCCGCCGGCACTCGGTCGAGCGGCCGGCCAGGCGGGCCACGACCAGCTCGTCAAGGGTGCCCGTCAGCGACGCGCCGGCCAGCTCGCGGCGCGCCGCCAGGAGCTCCTCGGCCACCAGGGCATTGCCCTGCGAGCGCTCCGACACGAGCAGGAGCACCGATGCCGACGGCCGCTCGCCCTCGATCCCCTCGATCAGGCGGGCCAGCTCGTCGCGCCGGAGTGGCTCCAGCAGGAGGCGCTCAGGTGGTCGGGCCGCGTCGGCCATCGCGGCCAGGGCGCCGTGGAGCGGGTGGCGGCGGGTCAACTCGTCGGGCTGGTAGGTGGCCATCACGCACAGCCGGCCCGGCCGCGAGACGCGGGCCAGGAAGGCCGCCAGGGCGCGCGTCCCCGCGTCGGCGTCATGGAGGTCCTCGAGGATCAACAGGACCGGTCGGCGCTCGCCCAGCCGGCTGACCAGGCCGAGGATCGCCTCGAGCATCCGGGTCTGGCGCCGTTCCGGATCGATCGTCGTATGTCGTTCGGGCAGGAGGCCCAGCTTGGCCAGCCGCGGCTGGACATCGGGCACGAGTCGGAGGAGCTCCTGGGCGCCGGTCTCGAAGAGTGCCGGCAGGTCAGCGTCGGGGACGCGATCGAGGAGCCGGGTGATCGAGACGCCAACCGGCGCATAGGGGTCACCCGAGCGGCCGGACCGGGCTCGGCAGCGGATGACCTCGAAGGGCTCGGCCAGGTCGGCCAGGCGGCGGCGCGTTTCGGTCAACAGCCGGGACACCCCCACCCCGCCCGAGGCAGCCATCAGCATGGTCGTTGAACGACCCTCGGCCGTCGCCTCCAGGGCCATCGCAATGCGGGCGAGTTCGCGCTCTCGTCCGACGAAGCGCGCGCTCGTGAACTTGGAGGCCATGGGCGAATTCTAGGGGTGCCGTTCATCTCCGCGCGAGTCGCCGCCCCGGTGCCCCGACGCACCGGCGCCGGTTGGTTGTGGGTGGTCTGGACGGGCTGCTGGTCAGGCTGGCTGGGGCCTGCTGACCCGAAGTGGGGATGGCGCCAACGGGTGCCACCGGCGAGGATGCTGGCATGGAGGTCATTCGCGCCCAGGCTCGTCGTCGGCCGAGTGCCCGGACGCTCGCGATTGCCCGCCTGATCGGCGCCCTGTACGTCATCACCGGGCTGGTCGTGGCCTACCTGACCCTGACCACGCCCTTCGTCGACGTGTTCACCGCCCACGGTCGGACCGTCGCCAGCGAGAACTCGTACCGTGCCCTGGGCTGGCTGATGGCCCTGGGGCTGCCGGCGATCTGTCTTCTCCTGGGAACCAATCGGATCCTTGAGTTCGCGGACATCCAGAACCCCCTCGCTGCCCGGCGCGACCCACTGGCCGGGCTGGGTGCGGGCCTGGGCGCCGACTACGTGGTGGTCCGGGAGCTGGCTCTGCCCGGCGGGCGGCACATCCCGGCCCTGATCGTGGGACCGCCCGGAATGGTGGTCGTCGGGGCGCTCCCGCGGATCCGCGACGCCCGGCCGATGGACGGCCGCTGGGAGGCGCGGGTCGGCGACAGCCAGTGGATCGCCATCGAGAACCCGCTCGAGCGGGCGGCCCGCGACGCCGAGGCCGTCCGGCGCTGGCTCGAGGCAGATGAGCATGGCTTCGTCGTGAAGGTCTACACCGCGCTGATCGCCCGCGGCGAAGCCGTCCCCGGCAACGCCACAACGGCCGTCCTGGCCCGGGGCGACGTCGCCGACTTCCTGGCTCGGCTGCCGCCCCATCGGACGTTCAGCGCCGATCGGCGCCGGCAGGTCCTGGACCGGGTCCGGAGCGCCTTCGACTGAGTCACCGACTCCGTCGGGACTGGTAGGGGAGCCAGGATTCGAACCTGGAACCAGCGGGATATAAGCCCGCCGCTCTAACCGTTGAGCTACTCCCCCGGCGGCATCCTAGCACCGGACCGGGCGGCTTCCAGGAGCAACCTAGCGCGGGATCTCGACGATCACGTTGGTTGACTTCACGACGCACACCACCTCGAGGCCGATGGCCAGGTCGAGCTCGTCAACGGCCTCGGCGGTCATCAGGCTGACCAGGCGGTGCGGCCCGGCCATCACCTCGACGACCGCGGCGACACCGTCGCGCTCAACCCGGGTGATGATCCCGACAAAGCGGTTGCGCGCCGACTGGGCGACGATCGGCCGGTCGGCGGTACCCCGCCGGCGCTCACCCAGCAGCCGGCTCACTTCGGTGATCGGAACGATCCGCTGGCCGCCGGGCGTCCTGACCACGCGCAGCCGGTGGCTCGTCTCCCAGCGGCGCAGGGTGTCGATCCCCACGCCCAGCAGCTCGGCGGCCTGGCCGATCCGGAGCGACTTCTCGGGGTCGAGGCTCAGGCCCTCGGTGTTGACCTGCGAATCATTGGTATGGGCGGGCGGCATCCGCGCATCTTCGACCCATCCGGGCCACAATGTCTAGTGTTGAGACTACTTGTGGTCGCCCCGGAACAGGCGGCCCAGG